>JAHJUF010000156.1 GCA_018829095.1 Pseudomonadota bacterium
GCTTTTTATTCTTTCTCATCGCCTGGCGGTTTTTTGCACCGTCATCCCGGCGAAGGCCGGGATCCAGGAAAAGGAGCGGGCGTTTCTCGAATCCAGGAATAGCAATACCGGGAATGATCTTCTGCATCAGACCGGGCAAATCGGCAGCCTCTTGTCCTCACTGGATTCCGGCCTTCGCCGGAATGACGGCTTCCAGCACGGTTTCCCTTTCCCGGAATTCCTAGAAGAACCTTTTTCCAAGGGGGGGACCCCGCCTGGGCCGTGTTGCGGAAAGACCCTGTTTTTGACCACCAAGAAGGACCGACCGAATGATCGCCTATTTTGACTGCTTTTCCGGAATCTCCGGGGACATGGTCCTGGGGGCCATGGTGAACCTGGGGGTGGATTGCGCCTGGCTGGAGAGCCGCCTGGCGGAGATGCCCCTCACCGGGTTTTCCCTGTCCGCCGGGGTGGAGGGCCGCCACCGGATCCACGGCACCCGGGTGAAGGTCCTCTGCCACGAGGACCACCCGCCCCATCGCAACTGGGCGGACATCCGGGAGATGATCGTTGCCAGCCCCTATTCGCCCCGGGTGAAGGGCCAGGCCCTGGAGGCCTTTGGCCGCATCGCCCGGGCCGAGGGCCAGGTGCACCACCAGGACCCGGAGACGGTCCACTTTCACGAGGTGGGGGGCGTGGACGCCCTGGTGGACGTGCTGGGGGCGTTTTTGGCCGCCGAACGCCTGGGGATCACGGAGGCCACGGCCTCGCCCATCCCCCTGGGCCACGGCTTTGTGAAATGCGCCCACGGCACGCTCCCTGTGCCTGCCCCGGCCACGGCGGCCATCCTTTCGGGGGTGCCGGTGTACGGCTCCGGGGTGGAGGCGGAACTCACCACCCCCACGGGCGCGGCCCTGGTGACGACCTTCTGCTCCCATTTCGGCCCCCTGCCCTCCATGAAAATCCAAAAAACCGGCTTCGGCGTGGGCGGCCGGGACCTGCCGGACCGGCCCAACTGCCTCCGGCTGTTCCTGGGGGAGCCGGACCCGGGCCTTTCCACGGACCGGGTGGCCGTGGTGGAGACCAATCTGGACGATGTTCCGGCCGAGCACCTGGGTTTCCTCATGGAGCGGCTCCTGGCCGCCGGGGCCCTGGACGTGCTCTTTCTTCCGGCCCAGATGAAAAAGAACCGGCCCGGGGTCCTGGTCCAGGTGTTGTGCGCTCCGGGCGACCGGGGGGAAATCCTCCAGGTCCTGTTCTCCGAAACCCCCACCCTGGGGATACGCTGGCGGGAGACGGACCGGGCGGTGCTGCCCCGGGAGCCGGTCACGGTGGATACCCCCTACGGGCCCATCCAGGCCAAGCGGGCGGCCCTGCCGCTCGGCGGCGTCCGCCTGTACCCGGAATACGAGTCCTGCCGGAAAGCCGCCCTGGCGCACGGGATTCCCCTCAGGGAGGTCTACGAGGCCGTGGCCCGGGTCAACCCAGGATAACATCCGTGATGAAGCGGACCTTTGCGCCCGTCTCCCGGGCGATGCCCAGGATTTCTTCCACACCGAAACAACGGGGTTCCGGCCTTCTCTGGAACGACGGATGGGGCGGATTCCGGCTTGGGAAAGGGGCCTGAAACAGGTTCTACTGCACTTTGAACACCCGGTTATCCGCCACCCGGACGCGGCCTTCGTTTTCCAGGTCCTTGAGGATGGAGGCCACCACCCGGACGTTGGGTTCGGCGGCTTCGGGCTCGGTGTTGGCGTTGGGGACCAGGTACTCCAGAAGGAGGTTCAGGTCAGCCTGGCCGCCGTTATGGGCCAGGTAGTACAGGATGCGTTTCTTCACGGCCCGGGGGGCCAGGAGACGCACCACCAGAAAGGCCCCCACGTACATGTCCAGGGGCAGGAGGATCACCCCCAGGAGGGGAACCTTCTCCAGGAAAACGACGGTGAGGACGACGAGGCACGCCAGGGTCGCAAGGACCAAGGGCACCGCCTGATTGCGATCCTTCAAGGGCGCTTCTCCTTTCGGGGCCCGAGCCCCTTTCCCCATCCTGTAGCCCCTCGGCCGCCTGGGGTCAACGCCGTTGATTCAACCCCGGGCCTATGCCATGATAAGGGCTGTTTCCAAAAAGGATCCCTGTTTGGAAACAGCCCTTATCATGACCTATTCGCGCGATCCACGCCAGGGGGGAGACAGGCTCATGGGATACACGGTTTACCGTTCCTGCAGCATCTGCGAATCAGGCTGCGGGCTGGCCATCCGGGTGGAGGACGGCCGGGTGGCCGGCATCCGGGGAGACAAGGACGACTTCCGGTCCCAGGGCTACACCTGCCCCAAGAGCCGGGCCCTGGCCGACCTCCATGAGGACCCGGACCGCCTCCGGACCCCCGTGATCCGGCGGAATGGCCAATGGGAGTCCGCAGGATGGGACGAAGCCCTGGACTTCTGCGGCAGGCGCATGAGCGAAATCCGCAAGCGCCACGGCCGCCACGCCCTGGCCACC
>JAHJUF010000157.1 GCA_018829095.1 Pseudomonadota bacterium
CCAGGACAAGCTCCCGCTCCTTCTGGAACAGCCGGTCGTGGACCTTCCGGTCCCGCCGGGCGTGGGCCTGGCCCCGGGCGAACACGTCCGGCCCAATGACGCGCACCGCGTCAAAGGGCATCTCGTCATCCACCACAGCCACCCAGTCCACCACGGAGAGCGACGCCACGTTGTGGGCCCGGTGGTCCTCGGGAAACACCGGCCGGCCCGGGCCCCGGCGGACATTTTTGTCCCGGATCACCGTGACCACCAGGACGTCCCCCATGCGGGAGGCCTCCTCCAGGTGGCGGATGATCCCGGGGTGCACGATGTCGAACACCCCGTGGGACTGGACCACGGTCTTTCCCCGGGCCTGGAACTCCTTGACCTTTCGGGCCAGGTCCCCGGCGAAGAGGATCTTGTCACGGGCGGTGGAAATGGCTCACTCCTTGCCGGAATGTTTCAGGAAATATTCGTTCAGCAGCTTGGTGGAGGAAAACACCACCTCGTGGGTGACCTTGAGCCTCGCGCCGATCTCGGCCAGGACCTTCGCCTCCCGGTTGATCTTGCCCGTGGGGTCCACGAGCTTCTCGAACTCCTGGCCCTTGACGTAGAAATGGGGCCTCAGGGTGCGCAGGGTGTTTTCTGCTGTGGGCCACTTGTTCACAGCCACGAAATCCACGCAGGAGAGCGCGGCCAGGCTTTCGGCCCGAAGCGTCTGGTTGAACGCCGGGCGGCCCGGGCCCTTGTCCACGAACTCGTCCGGGGTCAGAGTGACCACCAGGACGTCCCCCATCTTTTTCGCGGCCTGAAGGTGCTTGATGTGCCCCGGGTGCATGAGGTCAAAGCAGCCGTGGCAATGGACGATGACCTTGCCCTGGTCCCGCAGTTCCTCCAGGCGGTCGGCCAGCTCGAACAGGTCCAGGATCTTCATGGTTCACGCCTCCCCGGCCTCGGCCATGTTCACGGCGGTCCACAGGGCGGGCACCGTGTTTTCGTGGCGGCCCTTCACGTAGAAACTCTCCCCCCCGGAAAGGGTCCGCACCAGGAGGGTCTTCTGGGGCCGGAAGTAGTAGTTCTCTCGGGTCTTTTCCGGCTCCTGGGAATAATCCGGCCCCAGGTCCCGGAGGTCGGCAACCAGGGAGGCGAAGCCTTCCACGGTCCGGCCCTCGCTCCGGGCCGCGTTCCGGGCCATGGCCAGGGCCTTCAGGAAGACCTCGGGCCCCATGACCGCCGTGCCGAAATTCATGACCACGCCGTTTTCCAGGTTCTCCACCTGGGCCGCGAACTTGAGGAAATCGTTGTAGGACAGGGTGGCTGCGGCCGCCGGGTCGAAATTTTCATGCTGGTGCACGATGTCCTGGCCCAGGGCCACGTGGATGCCCACGTGCACCCCCAGGCGCGCCCCGGCCGCCAGGAGGCTCACGTCCTTGTGCGGATAGTCCCCATTCAATATCTCCCGCCCCAGGGCCTCGCCGAACCCCTGGCCCGGATCTGTGGCAAAAGCCTGGTTCACGATGTCGTTGACATAGCCGGTTTCTTTCCACAACCCGAACCGGCCGTCCCGTATGTATTCGGCCACGCTTTCGGTGGTGGCCCCGATCAGGGCCAGCTCGAAGTCGTGGATGGCGCAGGCGCCGTTTCCCGCGATGGCGGAAATGTACCCCCGGGCCATGAGGTCCGTCAGGAACCGCTGGACCCCGCTCCTGAGCACGTGGGCCCCCATCATGAACAGGATGGACGCGCCCGTCTGTTTCGCGGCCACCATGCGCCGGGCCACGGCCAGGACAGGGGCCGGCACCGCTCCCGGGTCCACGGGGGCCAGGGGCGCGATGGTCTCCTTCGTCATGTCGTGGCAACGGCCGGCCAGGGGCAGGAGCGTAAGCCGGCTGCGGTCAAAGGGCACGGTTTTCAACGGCAACGGTCCAGTTGGGGGGTAAGGCCCGGATGTTCCGGGTTCCAGAAGAAAATCGAATCTTATTTACTACTGAAAAGATGCGAATCTTGTCAAGAAAAGGAACCGTTCCCAGGGCTTGGCTTTGAACCGGCCATTTGCTACAACCCTGGCGGTCACAACATTATCTCCCACAGAATACGGCGCATGAAAAAAAGGAACGACAAAATGCCCCTTCCGGCTCCCCCGGCCGGGAAAAACCTTGTGGACCGCAGGCTCGCCCTGGCCCTTTTGTCGGGGCTGGCCCTCACCCTGGCCTTTCCTCCCACGGGCTTGTGGTTCCTGGGATGGGTGGGGCTCGCGCCGATTCTCCTGGCCGTGCGGGGCGTTTCGGGGAAACGGGCTTTCGGCTTGGGCATGACCATGGGGCTGGCCCATTTCCTCAGTCTGACCTACTGGGTGGAAACCGTCATGAGGGTCTACGGCCACCTGCCCATTTTCGCCTCCGTGCCCGTGACCCTGCTCCTCTGTGCCTACCTGGCCCTGTACCCGGCCCTGTTCGCCTTTCTGTACTCCCGGGCCGACGCCAAGAGCCCGGCATTCGCAGCGGCTGCCGCACCGGCCTTCTGGGTGGCCCTGGAATACGCCCGGGCCCATCTTGTCACCGGTTTCCCCTGGGCTCTCCTGGGCTACAGCCAGGGTCCCCGACTTTGGGTCATCCAGGCGGCGGACCTCTCGGGCGTGTACCTGATCTCCGGGCTCCTGGTCCTGACCAACGCCGCCCTAGCCCTTTTTGCCACGCGGCTGGCCGGAAAACGGCTCGCCGGGAGCCGCCTCCCTTCCCGTGGGGCCGTGGCCGGGCTGTGCCTGGCCGCCCTGGCCCTTTTGGGGGCGGACCTGGTTTATGGCAAATACCGCCTGGCCCAGGTGGACGCCCTGGCCGCCGGAGCCCCTTGCATGAAGGTGGCCGTGCTCCAGGGCAATGTGGACCAGACCGTCAAATGGGACCCGGCGTATCAAGCCGGTACCGTGGACCTCTATTCCGGGCTTTCCGCCCAGGCGGCCGA
>JAHJUF010000158.1 GCA_018829095.1 Pseudomonadota bacterium
CCCACCCGCTCCCGGGCCAGGGCCCCCAGGGCCTTGCGGGCGTCCGGGGAAAGGGCCAGGAGCCCTCCCACGGCCATGGCCAGGGCCTGGGGGTCGCCCGGGGGAACGATGACTCCCCATTCCCCCACCACTTCCGCCGAATCCCCCACGTCCGTGACCGCGCAGGGCACCCCCGAGGCCATGGCCTCCCCCAGGACATTGGGAAAACCCTCGCTCCTGGAGGAGGAGGCAAAAACGTCCAGGGCGGCCATGATCCGGGGCACGTCGTCCCGGAGGCCCAAAAGGCTCACCCGGCCGGAAAGGCCCTGCTCCCTGATCCATCGGGCCAGGTCCGGGTTGTCAGGGTCCACCCCCTGGCCGCACAGCACGAACCGGGCGTCCGAACCGTCCCGGACCAGCAGCCCGGCGGCCTGGAAAAACGCGGCATGGTCCTTGGCCGGGTCCCATCGGGCCACCAGGCCCACCAGGGGCGCGCCTGCCGGCACGCCCAGCTCCCGGCGCACCGCGTCCCGGGCCTTAGGGTCCGGGACGAAGCGGGAAAGATCAAAACCGTTCCCGATGACCGGGAACCGCTTTGGGTGGTATCCCAGACGCCGGTGAAACTCCCGGCCCGCCGAGGAATTGGCCACCACGGCGTCCGGAAAACGGGACAGCAGGGCGCAGGCCCGCACCGTGAGGGCGGTCATGCGGGAATAGGCGGAAAGGTCCAGGTCCGAACACCGGATGTTCCAGGCCACCTTCCCTGTCCGGGCCAGCCGGGCGGCGGCCAGGCCCAGGAGGTCCGCATGGTACATCCAGGTCTGGACCACCTGGGGAGAGAAATCCCGGAGCAGGCGCGCCAGCTTCAGGACAGCCCCTGGCCGGGGACGGCCCCGGGAAAGCGAGAGGTCTTCGACCTCGATCCCCAGACCCCGAATCCTGTCCCCCACAACTCCCCCGGGCACCAGGCTGGCCACCTGGCAGGGAAACGCCCGGCGGTCCATGGTCCGGACGAGCTTTTCCAGCATCATCTCCGCTCCGCCGGGGGAAAGAGTGGTGATGAGATGGAAGACGCGGACAGGGGGATGGTTTTGCGTGGAATCGGTGGCCATGGTCAGGGCGAAGGGGCGGACCCGGCCGGAGCCGGCGGGGAAGAGGCTTCTCCCGGCGTGGAACCCGGAGCGTCCTTCTTGAAGCGCAGGACCACTTCCTCCTTGCCCACCATGCCCAGGTCCCGCCGGGCCATGCTCTCCACGTACCCCATGTCGCTTTTCAGGCGTCCGATGGACCGGCAAAGCTCGGAGTTCTCCTCCTCCAGCCGGGTGTTTTCCTCCTGCACCTTGGCCAAGGTCCGGCTCTGGTCCAGGAGGTGCGCCAATCCACGGTCCTCCAGGGCGATGAACAGGAAGAAGCCGAACAGCGCAAAAATCAGTCCGGTGAAGATCAGGCTGTCCCGCACGCTCATTTGCCTCTTCTTTTCCGGACCATGGCGAAAGCGTAGGAAAGCTCGCGCATGCCCAGGACCCGGGCGCTGGCGGCGAACACCGCCACGCCCAGGAGGATCAGCCCTCCCACGCCCAGAGAGAGCCGCAGAAAGGGGACGTGGAGATCCGGCACCACCTGCCGGACCCCCAGGTAAATGGCCAAGCCCATGACCGCCGAGGCTGCCAGGGATCTGGAAACAGAGGCCAGTATAACATGGCCTTGCATGGTGCCCAAACGCCTTCTCAAAAGACCCATGAGAATCGCGAGGTTCAGGATGGAGGCCAGGGTGGTGGCCAGGGCCAGCCCTCCGTGGAGCATGGGCCCCATGAGGGCCAGGGCCAGCACGGCGTTGGCCAGAAGCGAGATCATGGCCGCCCGGACCGGGGTCCAGGTGTCCTGGAGGGAATAGTACACAGCCACCACGATGCGCACCGCGGAAAAGGCCCACAGGCCCATGGCGTAATACAACAGCGCATCGGCCGTCATGCGGGTGGCTTCGGGGTTGAAGGCCCCCCGCTGGAACAGGAGCGCCACGATGGGCTCCCGGAGCACGATGAGGCCCACGGCGGCCGGAAGGGTGATGAAGAAGACCAGGCGCATGGAAAAGGAGAAGCTGTCCGCAAGCCCCTCCATGTCCCCCTTGGCCGCCTGGCGGGACAGGCTGGGCAGGGTGGCGGTGGCCAGGGCGATACCAAAAACCCCCAGGGGAAACTGGACCACCCGGTCCGCGTAATAGAGGAAGGACACGCTTCCCCCGGGGAGCAGGGAGGCCAGGAGCGTGCCCACCACGATGTTCACCTGGTACACCGCCGCGCCGAACACCGCCGGCCCCATGAGGGTCAGGACCCGGGACATGGCCGGGTGCCACAGGAGCCGCCCCCGCCTGAGGCGCACCCCTTTTTTTCTCAAGAACGGAAACTGGAGGAGAAGCTGGAGCACCCCCCCAAGAACCACGCCCCAGGCCAGGCCCTGGACCGGGGGATCGAAAAAGGGCGTCAGGCAAAAAACCGCCCCGATCATGGCCACGCTCAACAGGGCCGGAGCCACGGCCGGGGCGAAGAAGTGGTTCATGGCGTTCAGGATGCCCATGCAAAGCGCCACGAGGCAGATGAAGAACACGTAGGGGAACACGATGCGGGTGAGGCTGATGGTGAGGGCGAGCTTGGCCGGGTCCCGGCCGAAACCCGGGGCCATGACCGCCACGATCCACGGGGAAAGGAGGATGCCCAGGGCCGTGACCCCGGCCAGGACCAGGGCCAGGAGCCGGAAGGCGGCCCCGGCCAGGGCAAAGGCCCCTTCATGCCCGTTTTCCTCCATCTCCTTGGTGTACACGGGCACGAAGGCGATGGTGAGGGAGCCCTCGGCAAAGAGCCGCCGCAGGAGGTTGGGGATGCGGAAGGCCACGAAAAAGGCGTCCGCCGCCATGCCGGTCCCGAAGAACCAGGCTGTCACCGCGTCCCGCACAAACCCCAGCATGCGGCTCAACAGGGTGGCGCCCCCCACCACCCCGGCGGCCCTGGCCATCTGCCTCTTCTCGGACATGGACTTCTCAAAGGGAAAGGGTTTTCCAGGGGAAAAACGAAACGCCCGCAGTATACGGCCGGCTGCGTCCCAAAGCAACAAGAGGGCGCGGGCCTGAGTATGCGAATACGGATATCCGATCCCTGCCTGGAATTTGAAACTCTTTCCCGGCTCCGGATTCTGTGAAGAAGTTCACCCTTGCATCCCTGTCCCTGGACCCGCAAATCTGGTACATAGATGGGGTTGACAACCTGTTGAAAAACAGGCTGCCAACCCGCGCCCCGGCACGGCGCGATCCTTCCCACCCCTTCCCGGCCCTGGGGGACACCATGCAATCCTTCACCTTTGTCCACGCGGCGGACCTTCACCTGGACAGCCCCTTTTCCGGTCTCACGGCCCGGGCTCCCCTGATGGCGCAGGTCATGCGGGACGCCACCTTCAAGGCCTTTTCCTCGGTGGTGGACCTCTGCCTGGAGGAAAACGCCGCTTTTCTGCTCCTGTCCGGGGACCTGTTCGAGTGGGAGGAAAAAAGCCTCCGGGCTGCTTCGGCTTTTTACGACGGAGTCCGCCGCCTGGGGGAGAAGGGCATCCCCGTGTTCGCGGTCCACGGCAACCACGACCCGGCCGCATCCCGGCCCCTGCCGCTGAAGGCCCCGGAAAACCTTTACGTGTTCGGGCACGAGGAAGTGGAGACCCGGGAAGTGATCCGGGATGGGGAGGTCATCGCCCGGGTGTCCGGGATCAGCTACGCGGCCCGGGAGGAAAAACGGAACCTGGCGACCCTGTTCCCAAAGGGAAAGCCCGGGGGACCCTTCCACGCCGGGGTGCTCCACGCCAACGTGGGGGGAAATACCGGGCACGCCGACTACGCCCCCTGCTCCCTGGCGGACCTGACCGCCGCCGGAGTGGACTACTGGGCCCTGGGCCACGTGCACGAGCACCGCGTCGTGTCCGAATCCCCCATGGCCGTGTACCCGGGCAACACCCAGGGCCGGAGCTTCCGGGAGACCGGGCAACGGGGCTGCTGCCTGGTGAAGGTCCAGGGCCGGCGGAGCCGGGTGCGGTTCGTGGCCACGGACTCCTTCCGGTTCCTTGCCCGGGACCTTTCCATCGAGCCTTTTGACGACCTCGCGGACCTGGAGGATGCTCTTTGCGAAGCTGTGGGCGACCTGGCTTCCCAAACCGGAGGGCGGCCCCTGGTGGCCCGGGTGGCCCTCACCGGACGCAGTCCCCTGTACGAGGAGCTGTCCCGGACCGGGGTGCTCCCGGATCTGGTGGAGCGAGGCCGGGTCCGGTTCTTCGACGGTGCGGAAGGGGTTTTCCTGGAGGACCTGGACGCCCGGTTCAAACCTGGCCTGGATCTCCCCCAGCGCATGCGGGCCGGGGATCTGGTGGGCCAGGTCCTCAGCCTGGCCGCCGAGGCTGCGGCCAGCCCGGAAGCCCTGGAGCTGATCCGGGACCGGGCCCTGGGGGAATTGTTCGGGAACCGGGACCTGACCCTTGTCGCCGGCCAGCCCGATGACGAGGAGCTGGCCCAACTCCTGGAGGAGGCCGGGCTTTTGTGCATGGACCTTCTGGAGGGCGGCGCATGATCATCCAGTCCTTTTCCATGGACGGTTTCGGCTTGTTCGCGGACGCCGGAGCCCAGGACCTGGACCCCGGTGTCAACCTGTTTTGCGGGGACAATGAAACCGGCAAATCCACCTGCCTGGCCTTTTTCCGGGCCATGCTTTTCGGATTCCCCTACAAGAACTCTGCGGAACGCTCCTACCCGCCCCTTTCCGGGGGGCTTCACGGAGGCCGCCTGGTCCTGGAAATCCCGGGCCGGGGCAAGGTGGAAGTGTTCCGCCACATGGACATGAAAAACAAGCACGGCCCGGTGTCCTTGACCTTTGCCGACGGCACGGCCGGAGGGGCCGACGACCTGGCCGCAATCCTGGGCAATGTGTCGGACCGGCTGTTCAAAAATGTTTTCGCCTTTTCCCTGGAGGAACTTTCCAGCTTCAAGATCCTTTCCGGCGACGAGGTGAAGAGCGCCCTGTACGGGGCAAGCCTGGGAGCCGAAATCCTGGCTCTGCCCAAGGCCATGGAAATATTGGAAAAGCGCCTGGGGCTTTCTTACAAGCACCGCCGGACCCAGAACCAGCTCATCAGGAGCCTCCTCACCGAACTCAAGGAAACGGAACAGGTTCTGGCCCAGGCCTCGGGCCAGGCCGGGCGCTTTTCCGATCTGGCCATGGCCCGGGAGGGAATCGCCGGGAAGCTGAAAGGCCTGGACAACGAGGTGAGGGGGATCCGGGCCGAACGGGAACGGGCGGCTTCGTATCTCCGCCTATGGGACGACTGGATGGGGCTTTTGGACGCCCGCCAGCGCCTGGAGGCCATGCCCCGGGCCGGGAAGGCTCTCCCCGAGGACGCCGGGCCCCGCCTGGAATCCCTCCTTTCCGAAGCCCGCCTGGCCGCCGAGGCCCTGGACGGGCTGGAGGCGGAACAGGCCTCGGCCAACGCCCGTCTCCAGGACCTGGAGTCAGACCCGGGCATCCTTTCCCACGGCCGGGAAATCGAGGACCTGGCCGAGGGCCGCCGGTCCAGAATCGAGGGGGAGGAACGCCTGGCCTCCGCCCGGGCCAGGGCAGCCTCCCGGACTCGGGAGGGAACGGAAATCCTGGCTGAACTGGGTCCCGAATGGACCCGGGAGCAGGTGCTGACCGCAGACGTATCCCTGGCCGCCCGCCAGAAGACCCAGGATCTCCGGGACGCCCTGGAAGCGACGGACCAGGCCCGGCGCCGGTCCCTGGAAGTCCTGGCCGAGCGCAAGGCCCTCCAGGCCGAGGCCCAGGAAAAGGAGGACCGGGCAGCCCAGGCCCTGGAGGACATCGGAGAGGACGCCGTGGGCGCGGACGATGCCCTGGCGCGGGAGATGGGCGATCTCCGGGGCCGGTTCCAGCATCTGGCCTCGGACCTTCCGGGCAAGACGGCCCGGCGCCGGGACGCGGCCCAGGCCCTGCTCCAGACGGCCCGGTCCATAAGCCCCCATTGGGACGGGGACCGCCTGACCGCCTTTGACCTCTCCACCGCCGGCCGCGCCCGGGCACTGGATCTGGCCGCCGGGGTCCAGCGCCTGGCCGGGGAATGCGACCGGGCGGGCCGCGCTCTGGAAGAGGCCCGGGAACTGGCCGCCAACATGGAGGCCGAGGCCCGGGATCTGGAGGAAGAGGAAGACCGGATTCCCGCCGGCCCGGCCGGGGACGCCCAGGGCCTGGACCGCATGGGCGCAGCTGTGCGAAGCCTGCGCCGCCTGGCCGCCCGCCACGAGGTTCTCTCCCGGGAATCCACCATAGTGGAGGAACGGATCTGGGAAAAGGAACGCCTGGCCGAGAAAATCGCCGGCCGCCCCCTCCCCAAAACCGGGCCGGTTCTGAAGGCCGTGGGCATCGCCCTCCTGGTTCTGGCCCTGGCCGGGGCGGGGCTCATCATGTGGCAAACCTTTCCGTCCCTGGCCTACACGGCTCCCGGGGCGGCGGGCCTCCTGGCCGCGGGCCTGTTCTTCCTGGGCCGGGCCCTCGCCCTTCGGGCCGCCCGGGACAGGGACAAGGAGACGGCCTGGGCCGGGGAGGAGGCCGAAACCCTGGGCCGGCGCGGGGAAGAGCTTTCCGGCGACCTGGCCAGGCTCCAGGACGAAGCCGGCCGCGCCTGGGAAGTCCTGGACCTGGAAGCCCCGGTGACTCCGGATTTCGAAATCCCGAACCTGGCCGGGTGTGACCAGGACCGGGAGGGTATGGGCATGGAGTCCGCGGCGAGCCGGGATTTCGACGCCCTGGACCGGGCCGAGGTGCATTTCGAGGCGGCCCGGCGGACCCTGGCGGAAAAGGATCGTTCCCGGGCCGCTGCCGGGGAGGCCAAAAAGCGCCTGGCCCGGGAGAAAGCCAGGGTCCGGACCCTGGAGGAGCGCCTGGCCGCCCGCCGGGGGGAACTGGACCAGGCCAGTGGAAACTGGCGAACCTGGCTTTCGGAAGAGGGCCTTCCCGAGGATCTTCCTCCGGCTGGCACTGAGGCCCTCCTGGCCCGGGTGGAGGCTGCCGTGGAGCCCCTGAACCGGGTGGAGGAACTGTCCGGGGAACTGGCCGCCCTGGAAAAGGAGATGGAAGACCTGGCTGCCCGGGCACGGAAGGCCCCCAGCCTGGAGCAGGCGGCCGCCCAACCGCCGGAGGCGTTCCTGAAGGAGATGGACCGGTTCCTGGCGGACGCGGAAAGGGACCGGGAAAAGCGGGCCCGCCGCGTCCCGGCCCGGGACGCCCTGGACCAGGCCGCCCGGGAGGCCGCCGAGGTCCGGAAGCGGGCGGACGCGGCCCGGGACCAGGCCGAAAGCGCTGCCAAGACCCTGGAATCGGCCCAGGAGGCTTGGGACGCCTGGGCCGGAGACCGGAATCTGGGCCAGGTGGCATCGGCCCGGGCCGCGTCCGACTTTTTCAGCCGCCTGGAAAAGACCCGCCAGATTTTCCGGGACTGCGAGAAACACGAGAAGGAAATAGCCTCCACAGCTTCATCCATGGAGGAATACGACCGCCGGGTGAAGGCCCTGTTCGCGGCCCTGGACCGGGAATTCCCCGGAAGCGGCACCGAGGCCGCCGCCCTCCTGGCCCAGGAACTCCACCGGGCCCGGTCGGACCAGGCTGTGAAAAAGGAGGCCATGGCCCGGCTGGAGGAGATCCGGGAAAAGGCCTTTGTTTCAGCCAAACTCAAGGAGGACGCCGGGTCCCGCATCCGGGAACTTCTGGAAGCCGCCGGGGCTGGGGATCAGGAAGAGTTCCGCCGCCTGGCCAAGAGGGAAGAGGAGCGCAAGGCCCTCCAAAAAGCGGCCGCGGACCACGAACTGGCCATGAAGAAGATCTCCGGGGAAAGCAGCCTTTCGGTCCTGGAAGAGCGCCTGTCCGGCCTTACCGTAGAGGACGTGCGCAGCCGGGCCGGGGAAATGGCCGGGCAGCTGGAAACCCGGGAGGCCGAACTGGAGGAGCTTCGCCGGGAGGATGCCCGGGCCGCCCACGAGATGGACGGCCTGGCCGGTTCCGAGGCCCTGTTCGAACTAGGGGAACGCCGGGAGTTTTTGGGCGGCCAGATCCGGGACAAGTCCAGGGAATGGTGCGTCCACGCCCTGGCCCGCTGGCTGCTGGACGAGGCCAAGCGCCGCATGGAGGTGCACCAGCAGCCCGCCGTGATCCGGGAGGCGTCGGGGTTCTTCGAGGGCATCTCCGGCGGCCGGTACCGACAAGTGGTGGCTCCCCTGGGGGAGGACGCCCTGGAGGTGGTGGACACCGGCGGCTCCCGCAAGGCGGCGGACCTGTTGTCCCGGGGCACGGCGGAGCAGCTCTACCTCTGCCTGCGCCTGGGCTACATCCGCCACCTGGCCCGGGCCGGCACCCGGCTGCCCGTCATCATGGACGACATCCTGGTGAACTTCGACCCGGACCGGGCCGCCCGCACCGCGGAGGCCGTGGCCGAACTGGCCGGGGAAAACCAGGTTCTGGTCTTCACCTGCCATCCCCGGACCGTGGAGCGGTTCAGACGATCCGTACCCGGAGCCCCCCTGTTCACCCTGCAAAACGGGGCCTTTGTCCGGGAATAGAACCATCAACCGCCTTTTTCCCCGCTATACGGCAAACACCGTGTCCGGGTGTTGCTTTGACGGGAAATCGTTCATATAGTAAGAAGGTCAGGGAAACCAACACAGCCGTCCCCCGGGCCGGCATTTGGCGGGTACTCATGGAACTACGCAAGGTCTACGTGAACTCGGATGGCTCCGCCGTGTTCACCTGTCCGCACTGCGGAAAATCCAAGACCGTC
>JAHJUF010000002.1 GCA_018829095.1 Pseudomonadota bacterium
CGGGGACAGAGCGGCCAGACGGTCCCGGAGAAGCACGAAGGCATAGAAGGGGTCATCCCCACAGATGCCCGCGTTCACCACGGAAAAACCGGCGGCCGTATCCTGGCGCAGGAGGCGTTCCAGGGTCCGGGGCCAGGTCCGGTTCGCCGGGGTGCCCATGCCTTCGGTGAAGGAATCCCCCAGGGCCACGATGCGGAATTCGCCCGGCGGCTTTTGGGGGACCTCCCGGTTCCGCAGGCCCAGGGAGCTGGCGCGGGAATAGTAGCAGAACTCCTCGCTGCGGTAGGGAACCAGGCTCCCGGGGGGGTTGGTCCGTATCCAGATAGGCCGCCCGGCCTTCAAGCCCGCCCCGGGCGGGGCATATACGCCATGGACCCGGAGGATGATTTCCCCGGCCAAAAAGGCCAGGACCAGACCCAGGAGAACGGCCAGGGCCCGGGAGCGCCGTTTGCCTTTCCGGCCGGGCCTATCCATGCCCGTTCCCCCCATCCTTCCCCGCATCGGCCTTGTCCCCGGCCCGGCCCTTCCGGCCCCGGGCCGCCCGGACCGCAGCCGGCACCAGGAGCAGGAAGGGGGCCCACCACTTGGCCTGGTAGGCCCATCTCTCCAGGAACACGTACTTTTCCCCCCCGAAATACTCCTCCGGCTCCACCACCTGGAAGGAGCCCGGCGGGCCCCCGTAGGCCCCGGCCAGGAAAAGGGCGAGTCCCCTTTCCCGCATCTCCCGGGCCAGGGACAGGATTTCGTTGGCCCGGGCCGGGTCCACCCCCTGCATCGCCTTCATCATCTCCTCTTCCTGGAGGCGGGAAGACTCCGCCTGGGCCTCCCGGTAATAGGGGGAAACCCGATCCGGGTGTCCCTCCGCCTGGCCGGGGGCCAGGGGGATGACCACCCCGTAGTCCGGGTCCAGGATCCAAAGGCCGGCGCTTCCGGGGGCGGTCACCACCGTGTGGACGGGCAGGTTCAGGATCCGGGCCCGGACCCCGTTTTCCCGGAGGAGGTTGGCCAGGGTAAGGGCCTGCTGGCCGCAACGGCCCGTTCCCCGGGAGAGCGTCCGGGCCGGATCGAAAAACTCATATTTCCGGTACCGCCCGTTCCCGAAGGAGGCCGCGTACAGGACCCAGTTCTCCCACAGGGGAACCCGGATCCGGTAGGCGTCCACGCCGGAGTCCGGCCAATAGTGGGCCATGGCGAGATTCACCGTGGCCGTGGCCCGGGAGAGGTAGGCGTCCGTGGTTTCCCGGGGGCGCCTCTTCAACAGTTCCGTGGCCTCTCCAGGGGAAAGGCGGATGTCGGCGGGATAAAATTGGGCCCGGGGCTCCCTTTCCAGGCCGGGATTCCGGAGCCCCGGGAACGGGCCGGCCAGGTTCATGGCCAGGAGGACGATCCCCAGGCCCAGGAGGCACCGGGAAAACGTCCGGGGCCCGGCCGCCCACCAGGCCAGGAGGCCCGCCAGAAGACCGGCGGCCAGAGCCAGGGAGGGGGCAAGGCCCATGGGGACGCGCAGGACCAAGCCCTGGGGCGGCGTATCGTGGCCCGGCAGGGAGAGGGACAGGGATGGGTTCAAGACCAGATACCCGTCCCGTCCCAGAAGGTCGAGGACCGAAAACCGGCGGGGGACAGGCTCCCGGCGGTCCGTTCCCATCACCAGGATGGCGGGGGCCGGGGGCTTCCCGCCCTGAAGGCCGGGGGCCAGGGTCTCCCAGGCGGAGGGGAGGACCAGGGGCTCCAGGAAGGGTCCGGGATTCGTCAGATAGCTGAAGGCGAAAAGGCCACGGCCCATGGCAAAAGCCTGCCCGGGAGGCAAGGGAACCTCCTCCCAGGCCACCACGAGCCCCAAGGCCGCCTTTCCGGCCGCAAAAACCGTCAGGCCCACCGCGAGCCCCACCACCAGGCCCATAAGCCGCTGCCGGAGAGTGGCGGGTTTCGTAGATCGCGGGGGGGGCTGGGCCATGCCAGGGGGGGCTCCATGGAGGCAGCCTCAACAGGCTGCTTTTCGACAGGCTTTCGAGTCTTCCGCCCGGACCTCCTAACGGAACATGGTCCTTTGGAAAAACGACCCGGTTTTGTGCAACGGGTCCCGGCGGCGCCCCCCCGGCCGGGAGGGGACGCCGCCGGGCTTTTGCGGGGGTTAGTCGATGCCCATGTGCTTCAGGATTTCGTCGTCGATAATCCCGGTTTTGGTCAGGCTGTTCATCTCCTGGTATTGGAGGATGCCGGCCCGGGTCACAGGGCCCGGGTCGCCGTCGATCTTAAGGTCATAGAGGCCCAGGCTCTTCAGCCTGGTCTGGACCGCCTTGATGCGGAGGAAGTCCCGCTCCCAGATGGACATATAGGGTTTGGAGGCCTCCTGGGCCGCGGATTTGGCCGGGGCGTAACGCCTGGCCACCATCTCCTTCACCTGGGAAGATGGCTCGCCAGGGGCAGCCTCCTCCATGGCCGGGGCCTCGGCCTCCATGGTGGTGGGCGCTTCCATGGCCGGGGCTTCCTTCACGGTCTCCATTTGTTCCATGCCCTTGGCCACGGAGTCGGGGACCGGGACGGGCTCGGGCTTGGGAGCCGGAGCTGGCTCGGGCTTGGCCGCAGGAACCGGGGGCGCGGGAGCCGGGGCGGGCTCGGGCTTGGCCGCAGGAACCGGGGGCGCGGGAGCCGGGGCGGGCTCGGGCTTGGCCGCAGGAACCG
>JAHJUF010000159.1 GCA_018829095.1 Pseudomonadota bacterium
GACGCTCGGGCTTCATGATGAAACCCATAGCACCTAGTGGAGAAAAAGTCTAGTTTTATTTTTCTTGTTATATCAATATGTTGTGCTCATGGATGGGCGATGCCACAAAATCAGGGGCCTACTACCCCCTGAACGCTTACCATCCGCCAATACCTCCCGGCCCCCTTGACGTGGAGGAACAGAACAGCCCTCCCCCATCGAACAGCTTTTGAGCCTTCCCCTGGTAGGATGCGGGTCTGACTTCGGCGGCGCTCAACTTGTCCTTGGTCCTGGGCCTGGGCGGGGCCCTCCTTCGGCGGGTTTGGGGGGATCCGGTCCACCTCCCCGCAATTACCCCAGAAAACTACCCCTGCAACCCCCCGGAAGCCAACAACCTTTTCGGAATAGCAAGGAACCATCAGAAGGCAGGAATCCTGTATTTCCTGGGTCTTGCAGAACAACGCGGAAGAAAAAAGAACAAGCTTTGGTGCCTGGGGCGGGGCTCGAACCCGCACGAGGACTAGCCCCAAGGGATTTTAAGTCCCTTGCGTCTACCGGTTCCGCCACCCAGGCAGGGGGATCTCTCCGGAGATAACTACCAGAAACGGCTGAAAGGTCAACCGGAGTTCCGGGAACGAAAAAGAAGCGCGTCAAATCTCTTGGGCGGTCAGTTCCCGGTACGCCTGCTGGATATCCTTGAAACGCTCCTCGGCCAGGACCCTGAATTCCTCCCCCAGGTGCTGGACCTGGTCCGGGTGGTACTGGTTGGCCTTGGCGCGGAAAGCCTTCCAGATTTCCTGGGGAGTGGCCGAAAGGGGCACCTCCAGGATCTCGTGAGGCGACTTTTTCGGCTTCCCGGCGACCCGCCGGAGGCAGACCCTTCCCGGCTTGTGGACTTGGCGCCTCCCTTGCCGATTGCTGCGCCACCGGACTTTTTCGGGCCTGACTTCAAGTACCGGTAGAACTTCCACAGGGCCACCATCAGAACCGCGTCATCCAGCCATCCCCAGCCGATGAAGAAGTCCGGCACGATATCCGTGGGAATCAGGAAATACAGGACCGCCAGGATCGTCAGGAATGCACCCACCCGGGTTCCTTTCCATATGCGTGAATCATGCTTTCACGATAACCGATTTCCCGAAATCGGCAAGCGGCCCGGCGGGAGGGCCGCTTCCGCTTGATCCAGGCTGGTTATTGTGGTTTAGGCTTTTCCAAGAGGGCCACCCTATATCTGGAGGAGACCCATGAAAAGCGATGTGGAAAAACTCATTGACCGCATCATCGACCGAGTGAGCGTGAACCTGAGGGAAACCGGGTTCGACGCCGGGGACTGGGTCAGGAGTATCGTTTCTATGGACCGCTTCACCAAGTTCTACGCCTTTTACGGAATCACCCTGCATCATTCCCTTTCTTTCCGTTTTTCCCGAAGCGCCCTGGCCGGCACCTACTTCCTGGGCAAATGCGACGTGGACCACAGCGTGCTCTACAAAAGCGACATCCGGGGCGATGAGCTGAAAAGCCAGGGAGACATCTTTCCCTTCGAGGGAAGGGACATCCCCGTGCACAAGGACGAAACCATTCGGATTCAGGACTCTTTTCTCATCCGGACCCTGGTGCACAATTACTCCCACGACCCGGAAAACCTGGAGGAATTCGGCATCCGGAACACCATCGCCATGGATTACTCCAACATCCATGGATCTCCGGTGGAGGGAGCCTTCATCGCGCCCTTTGCCACCATTGACCTCACCACGATCCATGATTGCATCATCGGCCCTTTTTCCTACGTCCAGGCGGGAGAACTGGAACATGCCACGGTGAAATCGGGAATGGTCTGGGTGCGAAAACACCCGGATTTCGATTTTTCCTACCGGTTTGACCCGGAAATCCTGAAGCGCTACCTGGAAGTCGAGCCCGGACAGCCCCACCAGGGCATCTTCTGGGACTTTTTCCGGGAGCGCCAGGAGGATTTCCAGGAGGTGTACCAGATCTGGAAAAGCGAACCGACCCTGGAGGAGCCCGAGGGCGCATCCCTTTCGCCCTATTCCGTGGTCAAAGGGGAATGCAGTCTGGACAAGAACGTCCTGGTGGCTCAGCGGGCCTATCTCCAGGACGCCCGGCTGGGGGTGGGGGCCAACGCCCAGGAAAACTGCTACATCATAGGCTCCACCCTTGCGGGCTACAACATCACGGCCCATGGCGCCAAGGTGGTCCACGCCAACCTGGGAAAAAACGGTTTCGTAGGCTTCAACTCTTTCATACGGGGAAGCAAACAGGCACCGCTCAATGTCGGAGAAGGGGTGATCTTCATGCCCCATACCATCGTGGACGCAAGGGAACCCCTGGAGATTCCCAGCAACACCATCGTATGGGGGTACATTGCCGGCTCTGGGGATCTGAAGGAAAACAGCCTGCCCGTGGAGGAATTCCGGAAGTTGAGAGGATTCTTTTCCCTTGGCCGCCTGCGGTTTTCCGGAAAAGGGTCCGCTTTTGTGGAGGCTTTTGAACAGAGGCTCAATCACATCCTGGAGGCCAACGGGGCCTTTGCAACTCCCGGGGAAAACAAGGGCCACGCCCAGAAAAACAAAAACATCTCCTTCAACACCATCCAGCCCTACCCGGCCGGGGAGGAAAGGGGAATCTATCCCACCATCATCATCAAGCCGTGAAACGGCGATTCCATAGCATTCGGAAGGCCGGACGTTTCTTTGGGCAATGCGCGGGGGGACTTTTCCTTTGGTAACAGGAAAGCCCCCCGCATACCTTTCAAAAGACAAAGCCCCGCCCGGGACCGCAACGGGCATTGACAGGCCAAAGGAATTCCCACAAAATACAACTTCCTTTCCGTTATCCTGAAATCGTGTCCATCCGCAGTCAACCATCATGGAGGGAGCCGGGAGCATGCGGCGAGTGGTTTTCAATCAAAAAGGGGGGGTGGGGAAATCCACCATCACATGCAACCTGGCGGCCATGGCGGCCATGGACGGCAAGCAGGCCCTGGTGGTGGACCTGGATCCCCAGGCCAACGCCACCCAGTACCTCCTGGGCAAGAACGGGCAATGGCCGGACCAGACCCTGGCGGATTTCTTCCAGGAAATGCTCCGTTTCTCCCTGCGCCGGAAGGGCCCTGAGTCTTTTGTCTGCCAGACTCCTTTCCCGGGCCTGGACCTCATGCCCGCCCACACGGATCTCGCCGACCTGGCGGGAAAGCTGGAGGCCCGCTACAAGATGTACAAGCTCCGGGAAGCCCTGGACGAACTCGCCAACTACGACATCATCTTCATAGACACTCCCCCGGCCATGAACTTCTACACCCTGTCCGCCCTGATCGCGGCAGACACCTGCCTCATCCCCTTTGACTGCGACGATTTTTCCAGGAAGGCCCTCTATTCCCTCATGGACAGCGTCCGGGAGATCCGGGAGGACCACAACCCCCGCCTGACCGTGGAGGGCATCGTGGTGAACCAGTACCAGTCCCGGGCGCGCCTGCCCAAAAAAATCGTGGCGGAACTCATTTCCGAGGGCCTGCCCGTGCTGCCTGCCTACCTGTCGTCCTCGGTCAAAATCCGGGAGTCCCACGAAATGGGCAAGCCCATGATCTTCATGGAACCGGAGCACAAGCTCACAAAGGAATTCGAAGCCCTGTACCGCTGCCTGGAATCCTGAACCGAACCGAACAAGGAAGCCCGAAAAAAAAGGAAAGGACGGTTCGACGGCCGCCTTTCCTTTTTTTGTTTTCCGGAGCGGGCGGCAAATTCCCGGCAGCCCGCTTTTCCCTATCTACTGAACCTTGGCATCCCGCACCACAATGTCCGTCTTGGGCACGTCCTGGTGGCCGGCCTTGTTACCCGTGGGCGTGGCCGCGATGGCATCCACCACGTCCATGCCTTCCGCCACTTTCCCGAACACTGCGTAGCCGAACCCCTGGGCCGAGTCGTCCCGGTGGTCCAGGGAAGCGTTATCCGCGAGATTGATGAAAAACTGGCTGGTGGCGCTGTCCACGTCGGAGGTCCGGGCCATGGAAAGGGTGCCCCGATGGTTGTCCAGGCCGTTGCCGGCCTCGTTCTTGATGGGGGGACGGGTGGGCTTGCGGTTCATGTTGGGCATGAGCCCGCCGCCCTGGATCACGAAGCCGGGGATCACCCGGTGGAAGACGGTGCCGCGGAAAAAGCCGTCCTTCACGTACTGGAGGAAGTTCTCCACGGTGATGGGGGCCTTGTCCGGGTAGAGTTCGGTAACGATGTTGCCCTTGGAGGTGGAAAA
>JAHJUF010000160.1 GCA_018829095.1 Pseudomonadota bacterium
GGAAAGCGCCCTGGTGCTCCACGAAAAAGTGGCCGAGGCCGCCGTGGCCGGCATGCCCCACAAGCTGAAAGGCCAGGGTATCTACGCCTTCGTGATCCTGAAAAAGGGCCATGAGGGCTCGGACGGGCTGGAAAAGGAGCTGAAGAACCTGGTAAGGAAGGAAATCGGGCCCATCGCCGTCCCGGACTTCATCCAGTTCGCCTCGGCCCTGCCCAAAACCCGGAGCGGCAAGATCATGCGCCGCATCCTGAGAAAGATCGTGGAGGGCAAACTCTCCGAACTGGGCGACACCTCCACCCTCGAAGACGCCGCCGTCATCGACGAGTTGGCCGACAACCGGAAGAAGACGGAGTAAGGCGGGGATGGGAAATGTGGGGGAAACCTTTTTTGAAAAAAAGGTTTCCCCCACACCCCCTTCCCAAAAACTTTTTGCCATATTCGTTGGTTGGGTTTAGCGGGCTGGAAAGCCGAGGGCTGCCTGACCCTGTCCCGGCTTAAACCTTCATGATACAAGGAGGGCAACACCCCCCTTTGAAAAAGGGGGGCCAGGGGGGATTTCTTTTCAGCATGCAAGGCAATGGAAATATCCCCCCTCCGCCAAAATGGGGCCCAGGCCCCCAAAACCAGGCGGGCGGAAACCTGACCAACGATCCAGACGAATGACCAATCCATGAAAAACCCACAATTCGCCTTTGCCCAGGCCCAACGCGACTACCGCCGCCTGGCTGCCCAGGGCCACTCCTTTGCCATGCTCAATCTGGGCATGATGTACGAAAACGGCAACGGAGTGCCCAAAAACCCGGCCGAGGCGGCCCGGTGGTACGAAAAAGGCGCTGAAAAGGACGACCCCGCCTGTCTCGTCCGCCTGGGCATCCTCCTGGCCAATGGCCGGGGAGTGCCCAAGGACCGGGTGAAGGCCCTGGGCTGTTTCTTCCGGGCTGTGGAGCTGGGAGAGCCCGCCGCGCAGAAGCCAGCAGGCCAGGTGTGGGAGCGAATGGAAAACGAGGAGAGGGGACGGGCCAGCGTCACCGCCGGCCAGGAGCCCGACTACAAGGAGTTCCTGGAGCGCCTGGCCCGGGAAACCCGCCCCCATGCCCCAAAACCCAAGGCCTGATCCCTTCCGGGCAGGCACACCCTTGGCAGAGCACTCCCTTGGACGCAAATCCCCCCTTTGAAAAAGGGGGGCAGGGGGGATTTCTTTTTTCGTTCAGCTTTTTATCTTTTTGGTTGATGGCGATGCAACAAGTGCAAAAACTCGTCCTCCCCACCATAACCCTCTGAAAAAGCGGGATTCCGGCCTTCGCAGGAATGACGAAGAGCGTAGCTTTTGGACTTTTTGCGAGGCTGTCATGGATTGGCGGCAGGCCGGGGGGAATTCCCCGGGCAGGCCGTCACCAAAAGAACCCTCTGTGTAATCTGCTGTTTCCTTTTGCTTTTCAAACCATAACCCCAAAGGACCCACGCCATGGGCAAAATGCTGGAAAACCCCCGGGAGGCGTTCCGCCTTCTCACCGAGCCCCGGGACGCCCTGCTCCTGGAACTGGAGGAACAGGCGCGCCAGGAAGACATCCCCATCGCCGGGCCCGTGGTTGGCGGACTCCTGTCCTTGCTGTCCAGGGCCATCCGGGCCAAACGAGTCCTGGAACTGGGCACGGCCATGGGGTATTCGGGCATCTTCCTGGCCCGGGCCTGCTCCGGGGAGGCGGCCTGCCTCACCACCGTGGAGGCGGACCCGGACATAGCGGCCCGCGCCCGGGAAAACTTCGCCCGGGCCGGGGTGGAGGACCGGGTGGATGTGATGGAGGGCCAGGCCCTGGAAATCCTCTCCACCCTCTCCGGCCCCTATGACCTGGTGTTCCTGGACATCGACAAGCAAGGCTACGCCCCCACCCTTCCGGCCATCCACCGCCTGCTCCGGGTGGGTGGCCTCCTGGTGGCAGACAACACGGCCTTTGCTGAGGCAAAAACCTTCAACCGCGACCTCCTGGCCCACCCGGGCTTTACGTCCATCCAACTCTACGCCTTCCTCCCGGACCACTCCCCGGAAGACGACGGCATCGCCCTGGCCGCCAAAAAGGCCTAGGGCTGGATAGAAAAACGTGGGGGAACCCTTTTTTGAAAAAAAGGGTTCCCCCACACCCCTTCCCAAAAAACTTTGCGTTTTTCGTTGGTTATGCCTTGCAAGCCCCCAAGCGGGGGTTTTGGAAGCCTTCGCTTCACCTCGCCTTACTCGGACCAGAAATTCTTGGCCAGGCTCCGGCGTTTTTGCCAAAGATTGCCCTTTTCCGCAAAATCCAGGATTCCGGCTCCCTGGTCCGCGTCAGGAACCTGCCAGAGGCCGTTCACCGCTCCGGAAAGACCGGCGGAGAGCATCTCGAAACCCTGGGCCGTGTAGAGGTCCGTCTCGCAGCCCCGGTTGATGATGTATTTCAGCTGGCGGCAGGCCTGGAGGTTCTTGGACCGGAACACGGTCAGGAGGGACTCCACCTCGGCTTCCAGGCCGTCATCCTCCACCAGGCGGTTCCAGAGGTCCCAGTCCACGGCGCGTTTGGCGCTCTGGAGGGCGCCGATGAGGTTGATCTCCTTGCTGCGGCGCTTGCCGATGTAGCGGGAAAGCCGGGTGGTGCCGCCCCAGCCCGGGGTGATGCCGCTGTCCACCTCGGGCATGCCCCAGGTGGAACGATTCGTGGCGATGACGAAATCGCAGGCCATGGTGATCTCCAGCCCGCCTCCCACAGCCACCCCGTCCACGGCCGCGATGGTGATCTTGTCCATGTCTTCCAGGGTGTTGGCCATGTCCTGGTACACCCGGACCCGGCGCATGACGCCGTTGGCCCCCTGGTTGAGTTCCCCGTGCTCATCCTCGGCCCAGCGGAGCATCTCCGTGATGTCGTCCCCCGCGCAGAAGGCCCCGCCCGCGCCCCGGATCACCACGAACTTCACGTCCGTGGACCGCTTCACCTTATAGAGCGCTTCCACGAATTGGCTCGACATCTCGATGGAGAGGGCGTTTTTGACCTTGGGCCGGTTCAGGGTGATGTTCGCGGTGTCTCCCTGGATGTCCAGAAGCAAAGGTTTCTCCGACATGGTGGCCTCCCTTGTTTTCGTGTGAATGGAAATCCCGGGCCGTTTCCGGGCCCGGAAAACTAACTTGCTTTTTGCAAGTGATTTGGTTGTAACGATTTCGCTTGCTGTTTGCAAGCTATTTTTTTATCCTGGGAAAGATTTTTCGGAAAGGTTTTGAACATCATGAAAAAGCAGGAAGATATCCGGGCCTGCTCCGTGGGGCGGACGCTCCAGATTCTGGGGGACAAGTGGCTGTTCCTCATCCTCCGGGAGGCGTTTTTCGGCCTGCGGCACTACGACGAGTTCGCGGCCAACCTGAACATCGCCACCAACATCCTGTCCGCCAGGCTGAAGATCCTGGTGGAGAACGGCATCCTGAAAAAGGAGCGGGACCCGGCGGACGGACGGCGGTTCACCTACGGGTTCACCCGCAAGGGGCTGGACCTGTATCCCATCACGCTTGCCCTGATGCAATGGGGCGACCGCTGGCTGGCCGGGCCGGAAGGGCCGCCGCTCTTCCTCACCCACAGAACCTGCGGAAACCGCCTGGAGCCGGTCATGTGCTGCCGGGCCTGCGGCAAGCCCGTGACCGCCCCGGAAATCACCTACCAGGAAAACCCGGCCGCCCAAAAGGCGAAGGGAGAGGGCATGACAGGCAAGGAGGACTTGATCCACCGGGCCTATGGAGCGTTTTCCGGCTTCAAAAAGCCCGCCCGATGCGTGATCCACGGCGACGACTGCCCCGAGTGCCGGGACCACCAGCAAACCCTGGCCCGGGCAAGCCGGGAAACCCTGTCCATGGAGGACCTGGGGCCAATCACCTTCAGCCCCCTGCCCCACATGAGCCCCGAAGCCCTGGCGTATTTTCTCCCCCGGCTGGCGGAGCTGGCCGTAAAAAACCAGGCCGACGTGGATCGCGAACCCTTCCTGACCCGCTTCATCGCCCTGGTCCACGACGGCCCGGAGATCGACCGCTTCCGCCTGTTCGGCCCCGAACAGCGCCGGGTGGTGGCGGATACGCTGAAATTTCTGCGCGAGCATTACGCCGGAGTCATCCAACGGGAAGGCTGGACCACGGAGTGGGAAGAGGCTTTGGGACGCTGGAGGGCCTGAACGCCCCTTGCAAGCCGCTCCCCGATCTCTTGAGTCCCGGGCCTAGCAACAAGGTGGCCATGAATATTGAGGGGGCCCGCAGAACCGGTAAAGGACAACCAGACTCCTGAAAGGCTGTCATGGACATTTTCGTTTCACCGGATGGATGTGGACGCGAGGGAAGCCCGGAGGCCCCTTGTTCCTGGGAGACCGCACGGGAACTAGTCCGGGAGCACAACCGGGATATGGAATCCGACATAACGGTCCATTTTCAAAGCGGCTTGTACCGCCTGGGGTCCCCCATTCTGCTGGGACCTGAGGACTCAGGCCAAAACGGCTGCAAGGTTTGTTGGAGAAACGCGCCGGGTTCCCGGCCGGTCCTCTCGGGCGGTGTGGAGATTTCCGGCTGGAGGGTTCACGACCCAACGAAAAACATCTGGAAGGTGAAAGTCCCTGCCGGGACAGCGTTCTCCCATTTCTGGATCGAGGGAAAACGGGCCACCCGGGCCTGGTCCGGCTGGAACCCGAAAGGATTTACAGCGGCTCCGGCCGGGCTGCGCGTCAGAAGGGAAGAACGCGGCATAGCCCGCTGGAAGAACCCCAGGGACCTTTTCGTTCTCAAGCGTTCAGGCTGGTACCAAGCCTATTGCCCGGTAACAGGCATCACGGAGAGCAGAATCTTCACGGACCCGGCCAGTGAAAAGACGCTGGAAGTTCCCGCATCCGCCAAACCCGTAATCAACTGGACAGGTCTTTTTTTTCTCAATCGCGTCCTCAAACGGTTCAAGACGGAGTTCGCGTTGGAGAACGCCTACGAATTGCTGAGCGATCCCGGGGAATGGTACCTCGACCAGCCCGATTCCACCCTCTATTACATCCCCCTGTCAGACGGTTTTTCCGAGAAAACGCCCGGGACCTATCCGGTCGGCAGGACATTGATAAAGCTCGATGGAAGCCTTGAAAATCCCGTATCCAATATCGAAATCCGGGGAATGACTTTTTGCTACACCGGGGGAAGCAAAACCGGCATCACAGCAGGCGTGCCCACGGAACCGACCCACGGGACCACGCCCCTGCCGCCGGAGAGCTGCCTTCAGGTCAATGCGGGAAACAGCATCACGATACGATCCAATCTGTTCGTTCACATCGGCGCGGATGCGCTCCATTTTGATCTGGGCGGCCAGGGGGTCGAGGTTTGCGGAAACGGATTCGGAGACATCTCGCGCTCCGCGATCTCTCTTTCCCAAACCAATCTCACCCCTTGCGACGGAACGGAAAAAACCGTTCACCCGGAAAATCTGACCAAATTTTTTGACGGAGTGGATGTCAGGAACAACTACATCCGGGATGTGGCCATGGACGATGCCTGCCAGGCCATCACCTTTACCGAATTTACGCGGAACATCCGCTTTGTGCACAACGAATTCCGCAACATCCCCAAGGCGGCGATCCGGAACAGCTGGCGGTATTTTGGCTGGAGGGGGCATACAGGGGGGATAGAATACGCATGGAACCGCGTATCCAATGCCTGTACAAGAGCTCTTTTCGACTTTTCCGCCCTGTATATAAGCTGCAGCAATGCGGGCGAATCCAGCATCCACCACAATTTTGTCGACGGTGTTTCAGGATTCAATTTCGCCATCTATATCGACGTGTTTGCCGAAAACGTCTCCATCCACAACAATGTCATACGTTCCGCCCACGGCTGGCTCAATTTCATGGCAAGCTCCGGCAACCATGCATTTGACAACTGGACAGACACCCGAAGAAAAGTGGACGCCTCCCTGCCAACCTTCCGCTTCTGGCCCGCGAACCGAGTCCGCAACAACCATTTTGTCTCCAGGCGCAAAAACGGGCCCTGGCCGGATGGGGCCAAAAACATCATGGAACAATCCGGCCTGGAGGAAAATTTCTCACCCCTCCGGCAGATGGTGGATAAGGAGTGCCCTTAGTCCGTTTAGTTGGGCCGCGGGTGGCCCCGGCGCCCAAGGCTGATGGGGTCAAAAAAGGCAAAATGTTCGTCACCCCCGCGAAAACGTGGCCCATAACCATTTGAAAAAAATGGATTCCTGCTTTCGCAGGAATGACGAAGATCGCAGCTTTTCGGCTTTTTCCGGGGCCATCAAGGCTGGGGCGGTGCCCGAGGCTTCCAGGCCCGGCTATTTCCTGCGTTGGTAGTACCGAAAAAGCTGAAACGCCTCGATTCCTCCGAAGAGCAATCCCGTCAGCAAATAGAGCCAGAGCTGGATGCGGTAGCCGTCCTTCCACCGGCGGTCGTCTGCGTGAAAGCAGGTCTGATCCAGGCACAGGGCCTCCACCTGGTCCCCGGTGTTCACCTGGCCGTACACCCAGGGCGAGACCTGGGCCGATCCCTTGCAATAACAGCCCTCCCGGCTTGCAAGCTCCAGGACGTGAAGCGTGTAGGAGGTCCCCTTGCCGCCTCCCTGGCTCTTCTCCCACTTGTCCAGGACCGTGGCCATGACGGGCTTCATGTCCCCCTGGCGCGACGGAGCCATGACCCAATCCCAGTTCCGGAAAAAACCCCAAAACCCCGTGACAGCCAAAAAAATCAGGAGGATGTGGGTGAGGATCTTTTTGTAGTCGTACCCGATGGTTTCCAACCGGTCGCCCTTCCCTATTCCCCCTTTTTGTACTCCGCCAAGCGCGCGTCCGCCCAGTCCAGCAGGGCGGTCAGGTCCCGGGGGTTTTCCGCCGCATGGTCGCAGCCGCAGCCCAGGCAGTCCCGGATGCTCCGGCCCGAAAACTGGCTGCAGGGAAGGACCCGGCCCGAGGGGGACCTCCGCTGGCCTTCCTTGTTGGGAAGGATGGAGGCGTTGGACCCGCCGTAGTAGTACCAGTTGGTGAGGGCGCATCCGCCCCCGTGCTCCGGGCTGGGGCAGGAACAGATGGTGTAGGGCTGGCCCAGGCATTTCATGGTGGTGAACATGACCCCCCGGGCCCCGTACAGGGTCATGGCCATGAGAAAGGCCAGCTCCTTGTTCAGGAGGTGGCACTTGCGGTTCACGTGGAGCGACCGGACCCAGGCCTGGGTGTAACGGTCCGTCACCGGAAGGATCTCCCACCCGGGGTAGGTTGCGGCAAAAAGGTTCTGCAGGACCTGGCGGGCCGGGAGACGGCTCCGGTCCCGGGCCAGGGCCGCAAACACGGGATCGAATCTCCCGTCCGTATCCGGCAGGCTGCCGTGAGCAGCCATCAGGGCCTCGTACCGGTCTGCCAGGCGGTCCACCAAAAGCCGGGCTTTTTCCTCCCCCACGGTCAGGCGCACCTCGCCGTTGGCGTCCCGGAGGTCGTCGGAGATGCCCGAGCTGCGGCACACGCAATGGGACAGGTACACCGCCGGAGCGTCCAGGATTTCCCCCATAACCTCCCGGGGGGGCATGGCCTGGCCGTTCAACACATAGTGCAGGCCCGCGTCCCGGAGGACCGGCATGACCTCGGCAGGCATATGGGACAACCACCAGGCGGTCAGGGTGCCCAGCTCGTGGGCCACGGGGAAAGTGGTGGCCCTCTGCCACAGAAAATAATGCCCCATGACCCGGGCCATGCGCTCGGCCACCGGCCGTTTCAGCCCCGGCTTGCCGCCCTCCAGAAGGGCCTGGGCCAGGAGCTTGACCAGCTGCGCCTTTTCCGCGTGGGCGGCGCTCTCGTGGAGGGGCTCGGGGTTCTTCCTCAGGCGCATGTCCTTGACCCGGGCCAGCAAGGCGGCCAGTTCCCGGGTCAGCCGGGGCTTGCGGGCCGCCATTTCCGGCGGCTCGGGCCAGGATCCGTGGTTTTCTCCATGGCTGTGGCTGTGGCGAATACCTTCTATCAGGGGATCGATATGCATAATGCCTCGCTGACAGGGTGAATCTGGATGGTTTTCAGGCGATTGGAGGGAAATCCCCCCTGCCTGCTTTTTTAGGCCCGGCGGGGCTGGGGAAAGGATCGAAACGCCTTTGCCTGTCCAGCGAATCCCCCCGCCCCCTTTGGAAAAGGGGCGAGTCCGGCCCGGGACGCGCTGCAAACGAACGCCCCCGGGGCTGCCGCTCCAACCGCATGATGCAGATTATGCCGAAGGGATGCGCGATTCAAGCCCCGCGCGCCCTAATCCTTCTCCGCAGGCGCGGCCCCCATGCGCACGGCCCCCTCCCGGACGAGTCCCTCCACTGCCTCCTCCGAGTACCCCAGTTCCGCCAGAATCTCCTTGGAATGCTGGCCCAGGGCCGGGGCAAAGGACCGGGTGGCCGGGGCGGCGGCGGAGAAGTGGTGGGGATAGCCTGGGATCTTCATGGGGCCCTTTTCCGGGTGGTCGTACTCCACCACGTAGCCGCATTCCAGGGCCTGGGGGTCGGCAAACACGTCCTCGATGCGCTGGACCGGGGAGAACATGAGGCCGCATTCCGTGAATACCTTCATCCACTCGTCCCGGGTCCGGGAGGCGATGACCGCGTCGAAGATGACCACCAGCTCACGGCAGTTCTTCCGCCGGGCGGGCCGGTCCGCAAACCGGGGGTCCGTGAGGAGGGCCTCCTGGCCCGTGACCCGGCAGAACCGCTCCCAGTACTTTTCCTCCGGGTGGTGGACGCCCAGGATCCACTTGCCGTCCGCGCACTGGAAGTTGTTCCTAAGCGGCGAGTTCTCGAATCGGACCCAGGAGATGCTGGGGTCTGTGCCGAGCATGGATTTACACATGTAGTTGGCGTACAGGAGCCAGATGCCCGTGGAGAACAGGGAGACGTGGACCTCCTGGCCGACCCCGTGGCGCTCCCGGGCGAACAGGGCGGCCAGGACGGCATGGGAAGCCGCGATGGCCGTGGCCTGGTCCAGGACCGCCAGATGCACCAGTTGGGGGCGCTCAGGGTCGGAGAGGAACATCATGCCGCTCCGGGCCTGGCCCATGGGGTCAAAGGCGCCCATGTCCGCGGCCGGGCCGTCCGGGCCGTAGCCCGACACGTTGGCGTGGATGATCCTGGGGTTCAGGGCCCGGATGGACTCGTAGTCGATGTTGAGCTTCGTCTTGGTGGATTTTCTCAGGTTGGTGAGAAACACGTCCGCCCCGGCCACCAGCTTTTCCAGCACCTCCCGGCCCCGGGGGGTCTTGATATCCAGGCAGATGCCCCGCTTGTTGCGATTGGACACCTCGTACATAATGCTCTCGCCCGTGGCCGGGTCTTCGATGGAAAGCCCTCCCACCACGGTCCAGAACCGCTCGGGGTCGCCATTTTTCGCCTCGATCTTCACCACATCGGCCCCCAGGTCCCCCAGGATGGCCCCGGCTCCGGGACCTGCGTGGAATACCCCGTACTCCACCACCCGAACCCCGGTCAGAGGCCCGTGCTTCATCCGTTCATCCACCTGATCCGTCATATTCTCTCCCCATGCCGGGACGCGCCCCTGGTTGATTTTGAAAAAGCATAAGATATCCGCAGATTACGCAGATAGAATGTGCGCCGGGGTCTCCGGGCAAAGTGGGGCCAACATAGCGGGCAGGGACGGGTTTGACAAGGGGACGAAGGGACGGGAAACGCGGGGGATACGGAGCGACGTCAGGCTTCGGCCAGCACCCGGGCCACCAGCCGGTCGGCGTTTTTTTGCATGGCGAAGAAATCGCCCTCGGACAGGCCTGCGCCCAGGACCACCAGGCGGGCGCGTTCCAGGGTCATGAGGTCACCGGGGGCGTGGGAGTCGGAGTTCACCACCATGGCCGCGCCGAGTTTCTTGGCGAGCCGGGCCACGTGGCCGTTGGTGAGGCTGTGGCCCTTGCGGCCGGTGATCTCCAGGAGCACGTTGTTTTTCGCGGCCAGGGCCACGTCCTCTTCGGTGATGAGGCCCGGATGAGCCAAAACATCCACCCCGGCCAGGATGGCGGCACGGTTGGTGCCCGGCGGCACGGGTTCCACCACGGTCTCGCCGTGGACCACCACGATTTTGGCCCCCAGTTCCCGGGCCCGGGCTGCGAGGGGCGCGATAAGGGACAGGGGCAAGTGGGTGAGCTCGATGCCCGGAAGGATGGTGAAGGGCGGGTCCATGGCCTCGGAAAGCAACCGGGCCGCGGCAGCCACCCGGGGCACGATGAGGTCCAGGTTGGCCGGGTCGCCGTGGTCTGTGATGGCGATGGCGGAAAGCCCGGCCACCTGGGCCCGCCGGGCCAGTTCGGCCACGATGAGTTCCCCGTCGGAAAACGTGGTGTGGGTGTGGAGATCGATCATGGCCGCTTCCGGGTCAAGAGGTTGGAGAATGTCTTCTGGCGGTTGCAGGGGCGGAGTTTCCAATCCCGGTTGCAGCGTGAAAAAAAATCCCCCCTGCCCCCCTTTTTCAAAGGGGGGTTTCCGCTTGATGCTTCAAATAGGGGGGGCCCCGCTTGATGCCTTTCCGGATTCCTACACCTTCCCGAAATCGTCCGGGTTCAGGTTCTCCAGGTACTCGGTCCACTTCTTCCCCTCTTCGCTGGTGTCCTCGGCCTGGCCCTGGGGGGGCGACGTCTGGCTGGACCGGTTGATGACGTCGTCCTCGGCGAAGATGGGGCACTTGGCCCTAAGCGCCATGGCGATGGCGTCCGAGGGCCGGGAATCCATGGAAAAGGAGTTCTCCCCGCCGGAGAAGTAGACCCGGGCGAAGTAGGTGTTGTCCTTGAGGTCGCAGACCTCCACCTTGTCCAGGGTGAAGCGGGCGGCGTCCAGAAACGCCTTGAACAGGTCGTGGGTCATGGGCCGGCCGAACTCCACCTTCTGCAGGGCCATGGCGATGGACGCAGCCTCCAGGAGCCCGATCCAGATGGGCAGGGTTCGTTCTTCCCCGCCGTCCCGGGTTTTCAGGATGAGGATGGGCGTGTTGGAGGAGGGATCCAGAGCAAGGCCCGTGACTTCCATTTCAAGCAGCATGGGTGACCTCCTGTGCGCGGGTTCTGTCCGGACCGGCGGCCGGCCGCCCCCAAAGGGAGTGGGCGTTTCCCCGTTCGATCCGCACCTCCACGAACGTCCCCACCAGCTGACGGGCGTTCTCGGCCGGGAAATTCACGGTGCGGTTGTCCGGACAGCGCCCGGACGCCTCGCGTTCGTCCTTCCGGCTGGCTCCTTCCACGAGCACCGTGCAGACCGTTCCCTCCAGGGCGCGATTTTTCCGGAGGCCGATTTCGTTGGCCAGCTCGATGAGTTCGTTCAGGCGGCGGGATTTCTCGGCCTCGGAAATCTTGTCCGGAAAACCGCTGGCCGCGGTATAGGGCCGGTCCGAGTACTTGAAGGAGAAAACCCCGTCAAAATCCCCCTCGGCCACCAGGTGCAGGGTTTGCTGAAACTCGGCCCGGGTCTCCCCGGGAAAGCCCACGATGATGTCCGTGGTCACGGCCATGCCCTCCCGGACCCGCCGCAGGGCTGAGAGCTTTTCCAGGTACTGGCCCACCGTGTATCTGCGGTTCATGGCTGCGAGCACCCGGTCCGAACCCGACTGTACAGGAAGATGAACACGGCCGCACAGTTTGTCCAGGCGGGAAAAGGCATCCACCAGGGCAGGCGAAAGATCCTTGGGGTGGGAGGTGACGAAACGCAGCCGTTGGATGCCGGAAACGCCGTGGACCTGGTCCAGAAGCTCCACGAAATCCGGCATCCCCTCCTTTTTCCCGTAGGAGTTCACGTTCTGGCCCAGGAGGGTCAACTCCTTCACTCCCTGGTCCGCCAGGGCCCGGACTTCGGCAAGAATCTCTTCCGGCGGCCTGGAGATCTCCCGGCCCCGGACATGGGGCACCACGCAGTAGGAGCAGAAATTGTCGCAGCCGCTCATGATGGTGACAAAGGCGGAAATCCGCTCCCTTTTCCGGGGAAGCGGGGCCAGGGGGAGGGTGTCCCCCAGGGCCGTGTCCACCACCGGCCTCCCCGTGTCCACGCGCTCGGCCACCACCTGGGCCACCCGGGCCATGGCATGGGTGCCGATGACCATATCCACCGCAGGGGCCCGGGTCAGGATCTCCGCCCCCCGGGCCTGGGCCACGCAGCCGGCCACGGCGATCAACAGGTCCGGCCGCCGCGCCTTGATCTCCGCCAGGCGGCCCAGGTAGCTGTAGACCTTGTCCTCCGCCTTTTCCCGCACGGCGCAGGTGTTCACGATGATGAGGTCCGCACCCCGGGGGCTGTCCCAGGGTTCATACCCCATGGGGGCCAGAAGATCCTCCATGCGGGCCGAATCGTGGACATTCATCTGGCAGCCCATGGTCTGTATGTGGACACGCCTGTTCATGGGACGGCCTTGACCCCCAGAGCCTCCAAGGTCTTGATGTCCTTCATCCGAATGCGGACATTCCCGTAGCGCGAGACGCCGTAACAGGCCTCGTCCGGGTTCATGGCCAGGGAAAGGACATCGCCGTCCTTCATGGTGAAATCAGCCGTGACCCCGGTGGTGGAGATGAGGAAACGGGCCGAGGCGATCTTGGAGAACTCCACGGAAAGCTGGGTCTTGCCCCGCCTGCCCATGAAGTAGGTCTGGCCCTCGCAGGAGAATTTCTCCACGGTGGTGGTCACGTCTTCCTGATCCGTGACGGTGGCCGTGAAGTTCCTGTCCGGCTCCGGGACCCGGAGTTGGTTGTCGCTCTGGGCCACGCCCATGCCCAGGAAAAGGGGGAGGGCCAGGACGCATACGGCCAGGATACGGGTTTTCATGGGTTTTTGTCCTTGTCTGCCGGGGTGATGTCCATTTCCCGGGAAAGATCCGCGAGGATTCCGTCCAGCTCCTGCACGCGGTCCGGCGGGCAGGCAATGGCCACCAGCCCGGCCCGGGCATCCAGGGTGGTCTGAACCGCCAGGCCGTCGCAGGCCTCCAGGATGAACCGCAGGAAATGGATCTCCCGGGGCTTTACCCGATATGCCCGCACAATACACTCCATAATGAGAAATTTTAACCCGCCTTTCCCCGCAGGCGCAAGCCCAAACGAGTCCGGACCGGAGACCCGGGGCGGGATGGCCGAAATGGCCCCTCTTTCCGGGAAGGTTTCAGAACAGGGCCCGGGAATCCAAGTCCGTGGTTTACCTCGCCCCTGGGATTCGTTATCATGCCGGAACGCATGATGCCCCCCAGGGCCCGGGTCGGCCCGTTCCTTTCTGGATGTTCCATGAAACCACGCTGGCTTTTCCGAAAACCCGATCCGTCCGCCGTGCGCCGGCTGGCCGGGGCCCTTTCCTGCCACCCGGCCGTGGCCGCGGCCCTGGTGAACCGCCGGCTGGACGACCCGGACCGGGCCCGGGCCTTTCTTTCCCCCAGCCTTTCCGAACTGCCCCTGCCCTGCTCCATGGCGGACATGGACGCGGCGGTCCTGCGCCTGGCCGTGGCCGTGGAAACGGGGGAAGGCATCCTGGTGTTCGGGGACTACGACGCGGACGGGGTTTCCGCCACGGCCCTGTACACCGAGTTCCTGGAGGAATGCGGGGCCCGGGTGGCCTTTCATATCCCCCACCGCGCGGAAGAGGGCTACGGCCTCAAGGAATCCCACGTCACGGAGTTGGCCGTGCGCCTGGGGGCCAGGGTGATCCTCACGGCGGACTGTGGAGTGTCCAGCCACGAGGCCGGGGCCGCAGCGGCCGCCAAGGGGCTCTCCCTGGTGGTGACGGATCACCACGAGCCCCCGGAGACGCTCCCCCGGGCCGAGGCGGTGGTGAACCCCAAACGCACGGACTGCCCCTCGGGACTGGGGTACCTGGCCGGCGTGGGGGTGGCCTTTTTTGTCTGCGCCCATCTGAGGGCCGCGCTTCGGGACCGGGGGTGGTTCGCCAAACGGCCGGAGCCCAACCTCCTGGAAAAATGCGACCTGGTGGCCCTGGGCACCATCGCGGACCTGGTGCCCCTGGTGGGGGCAAACCGCGTGCTGGTCCGGGCGGGGCTGGACCACATGGCCGCCCGGCCCCGGCCGGGGATCGCCGCCCTCATGGAGGTGGCCGGGGTGATCCCCGCCCACGTGACCGAACGGGACGTGGCCTTTTCCCTGGCCCCCCGCATCAACGCCGCCGGGCGGCTGGCCCATGCGGAGATCTGCGTGGAGCTGTTGCGCACCACCCATCCCGGGGCGGCCCGGACCCGGGCCCTGGAGTTGGAAGAGCTGAACACCCGCCGCCGGGAGATCGAGTCCCATCTCTTTGACCAGGCCCTGGAGCTGGCCACAAGCCCCTGGGGCCGGGACTTCTCCCATTCCCTGGTCCTGACGGGCGATGGGTGGCACCAGGGGGTGGCGGGCATCGCCGCGTCCCGGATGGCGTCCAGGTTTCACCGCCCGGTGGCGATCCTGTGCGCGGGCAGGGACGGGAAGATCCGGGGCTCGGCCCGGAGCGTGCCGGGGGTGGACCTGGTGGAACTCCTGCGGGCCAACGCCGACCTTTTGGTGGCCTACGGCGGCCACGCCATGGCTGCGGGCCTGGAGGTGGCCCCGGAGAGCGTCCAGGAGTTCGCCCGGCGGTTCGAGAAGACGGCCGCCGAGGCTGTCCGGGGCCGGGACCTCACCCCCCGGCTGCACATCGACTGGCCCCTGGCCCTAAACGAGGTGGGGCCGGAACTGGCCGATGAAATCGAGACCCTGGGGCCCTTTGGCGAGGGCAACCCCGAACCCCTGTTCGCCGGACAGGACGTGGCTCTGTCCCGCCAGCGGGTGGTAGGCCGGGGGGCCCGGACCATGACCCTCGCCCAGAACGGCGTCCAGACCGCCAACGCCCTTTCCGCCATCTGGTTTTCGCCCGACGGGGAGGATGACCTGCCTCCTCTCCTGCCCCGGGTGTGCTTCAAGGTCTGCTGGAATCGCTTCCACCGCCAGAAAACCCTCCAACTCCAGGTGGCGGGGGTGGACCTGGAAACGGTGTCATGAACCCATCTCAAAAATCTTTGGAGATGGGTTCATAAAGTCCTCTTGTCCGCCCCGGCCCCGGGGTGAAAAAAATGATTTTTCCCCCTCCAGAACCCAATCTTTTTGTTGCATTTCCACCGGACGGACATTATAGCTCCTTCTTTTAGGAGGAGAACCGACATGGGTAAAGTTTTCAGGCCGTCGAACCGTGAGTCGCGCATCCTGAACCGTATCGAGAGTTCCAAGGAGCACGCCCGGCGGCAGGCCATCCAGCAGATCCCCGAATGCATGGACCCCCTGGCCAACGCCATGGCCTCCAAGCTCGTGGAAAACGGCATCGTGGAAACCACCAGCCAGAACAAGCTGGAGGAGGACCTTCGAGTGTGCCTGGACAACCTCACCCGGGCCGATGAATTCGATATCGAATACAAGACCACGCCGTTCCGCCGTGTGGTGCCCAATCCCCACACCGTTTCCCTATATCTCACAGCCTACGTCATCGAGAAGCTCATCGACCACAAGCACGTGGTGGACATCTACGGGGACGACGCCACGGTGTACGCGGCCATCCACCAGCAGGTGAAACGCTTCCTTCCATGACATGCGCCCGACCTTCCATCCCAGACTCGCGGGGCAGACCCCTTTTGACGACCCGGGAGTCTTCGTAGGCTTCATCTTCGAGAAACGCGCCCTTCTGTTCGACCTGGGACACGCCACGGCCCTCTCTTCCCGGGACCTGGTCAAGGTGTCCCACGCCTTTGTGTCCCACACCCACATGGATCACTTCATCGGGTTCGACCATTTGGTGAGGCTCCTCCTGGGCCGGAACAAGCACTTGTTCGTTTACGGCCCCCCGGGTTTCCTGAAAAACGTGGAGGGGCACCTGTCCGGGTATACCTGGAACCTGGTGGAGAACTACGGAAGCCGGTTCCTGCTCACGGCCGCCGAGGTGGGGACTGATGAAGTCATCACCCGGACCTACGCCTGCGGCAAGGCCTTCGCCCCCGTGGAAGAGGCCCGGGAACCCTTTTCCGGCATCCTGTTCTCCGAACCCTCCCTCACGGTTTCCGCCACCGTCCTGGACCACAAGACCCCCTGCCTGGGTTTCGCACTCAGCGAGCGGTTCCATGTAAACGTCCTGAAGGACCGGCTTGCGGAAATGGGGCTTGCCATCGGCCCCTGGCTGGCCCGGATGAAGGAGGCCCTGTGGACCGGGGCGCCCTTGGACAGCCTTTTGGATGCCCCGGCCGTGGATGGCTCCATCCGCCGCCTCCCTCTGGGCGAGGTGAGGGAAAAGGCCGTGCGCATCTCCCCGGGCCAGAAGATCGCCTACGTCACGGACGTGGTGGCCAGCCCGGAAAACGAGGCACGCATCCTGGACCTGGCCGCCAACGCGGACCACCTCTTCATCGAGGCGGCCTTTCTCCACGAGGATCTTGCCGAGGCCCGGAAAAAGCACCACCTCACAGCCCGCCAGGCTGGAGACCTGGCCCGCCGCGCCGGGGCCAGGGATTTCACCGTGTTCCACATCTCCCCCCGCTACGCCGGCCGGGAAAACGAACTCCACGCCGAGGCCCTCCGGGCGTTCTCCGGGGAATAGCACGCCGCCGGCCCCCCCCAAACCCCATCATGGTTGTTTTCGGTTATTTTCGGTAGGTATTTTCCTTGATGTCCCGGCAGGACAGATGATAAGGGAGTTTTCTGAACCCCGGACATTCATCTCGGAAAGGAGCCTTCCAGAACCATGAAGAAATTTTTTCCCCTCGGAATACTGATCTCCCTGTTCCTGGCCCTGCCCTGCCTGGCGGCCGAGGGCGAAATCAAGATGTCCACCACCACCAGCACCCAGGCCTCGGGCCTGCTGGATGTTCTCCTCCCGGCTTTCACTGCGGATACGGGCATTCAGGTGAAGGTGTTTGCCAAGGGTACGGGCGCGGCCCTCCGGGACGGCACGGACGGCAACGTGGACGTGATCTTTGTCCACGCCCCGGACCGGGAGGAAAAATTCGTGGCCGACGGGTACGGCACCAAACGCTACGCTGTCATGCACAACGATTTCGTGATCCTGGGGCCCCCGTCAGACCCGGCGGGCGTCAAGGGGCTGGCCAATGCGGCCAACGCCCTGGAGAAAATTGCCGGGGCAAGGGCGATCTTCGTCTCCCGGGGAGACGACTCGGGCACCCACACCAAGGAGCAGGACATCTGGCGCAAAACCTCCGTTCCCGTGAAGGAGAACCGGGGCTCCATCACCAAGAGCGACAAGGTGATCCAGATCACCTATTTAGCCCCCGAGGGCGGCTGGTATCTCTCCATCGGCCAGGGCATGGGCAAGGCCCTCACCTTTGCCGAGGAGAAGCAGGGCTATTGCCTGGCCGACCGGGGCACCTACCTGAAGTTCAAGTTCGGCCGGGATCAGGGCCTGGACCTGGAAGTCCTGGTGGAGGGAGACCCCATCCTGTTCAACCTCTACGGCGTGATCCCCGTGAACCCGGCGAAATTCCCCCATGTGAACTCTGCGGGCGCCAATGCCTTTGCCGAATGGGTCACCTCGGAGAAAGGGCAAAAAATCATCCGGGACTACCGCCTCCTGGACCGGCCCCTGTTCATCCCGGAAGCGGTGAAATAGGACAGGAAACCCATTGCCCAGCCGCCGGGACCGATTCCTCCCGGACGCGAACCGATTCCGGAGCGCTCAAACAGGCCGCGTGCCCCTCAACCCAATCCCCCCTGCCCCCCTTTGAAAAAGGGGGGAACCCGATAAAAAGGAGGGAGGAAACCCGATTCCCGTGGGATACCTCACCCAAAGCACGGCCGCCGCAGTACACCTCATCATCGGCGCGGACCCGGAACTCCTGGAGATCGTCCGGGTCTCCCTGGTGGTGTGCGGCTCGTCCACGGTCATCGCCTCGGTCCTGGGCATCCCAATGGGGCTGGCCATCGCCTTTGCCGAATTTCCGGGCAAACGCCTGGCCATCACCCTCCTGAACACCCTTATGGCCCTGCCCACGGTGGTGGTGGGGCTTCTGGTCTACGCCTTCCTCTCCCGCCGGGGGCTCCTAGGGCCCCTGGGGCTCCTCTACACCAAACGGGCCATGGTCCTGGGCCAGATCATCCTGGTCATACCCCTTTGCGCCACCTTTGCCCTGGCCGCTGTTTCCCGCCTGGACCCCCGGTTCCGCCAGACAGCCCTCACCCTGGGGGCAGGCCCGGTGCGGGCCGCCGCGGCGGTGGCCTGGGAGGCCCGGTTCGCCCTGGCCGCCGGAGTGGCCGCGACCTTTGGCCGGGTCATCGCCGAAGTGGGGGTGGCCATGATGCTGGGGGGCAATGTCAAGGGATTCACCCGGACCATGACCACGGCCATGGCCCTGGAGTACGACAAGGGCCAGTTCGACTTGGCCGTGGCCCTGGGCATCGTGCTCATGGCCCTGTCCTTTGGCGTGAACCTGGTGGTCCACCTGTTCCAGGGAAGGATGCGGACATGAGCAGGGCCATCCTGACCTCCACCTCCGCGCCCCTGTACGAAATCTCGGGTCTGGTCCGGGCCCATGGGGGGAAAAAGGTCCTGGATGTGGCCGCCCTGGAGGTCCGCCAGGGGGAAATCTGCGGCGTGGTGGGCCCCAACGGAGCGGGCAAGACCACCCTCCTTTCCCTTTTGGCCTTTTTGGACCGGCCCACGGCCGGAGAGATCCGCTTCGCCGGAAAACCCGCCCCCTCGGACGCCCGGGGCCTGGTGGCCCTCCGGCGTCAGGCCGTGCTCATCCACCAGCATCCTGTTTTCTTCTCGGGTACGGTGAAAAAAAACCTGGAGTTCGGGTTGAAGCTCCGCAAGGTGCCCGAGGCGAGGCGGGCGGCCCTGGTGGAGGAAAGCCTGGACCTCGTGGGCATGCGCCCCTTTCTTCACGCCCGGGCCCAAAGCCTTTCCGGGGGCGAGACCATGCGGGCGGCCATCGCCCGGGCCGTGGCCCTGTCCCCCCGGGTGATCCTGTGCGACGAGCCCACGGCCGGGGTGGACGACCAGGCCCGGGCCGCCGTGGCCCGGCTCCTTTCCAACGTGAACCGGGAAAAGGGCATCACCATCCTGTTCACGTCCCACGACGCCTTCTGGGCCCGGAACCTGGCCCGGCGCAGGGTGCGCCTCTATGAGGGCCGCCTGGTGCCCCCGGCCTGGGAGAACCTGTTCCACGGCACGGTGGAAACAGGCCCGGACCCGGGCGATGGGGTGCTGGTCCTGCCCTCCGGGCTGCGCCTCCCGGCTCCGGGGCTTTCCCCTGGACCGGCCCGGGTGGCTGTGGACCCGGCTTTCGTGGAGCTGGAAAAGGGGGAACCGGCCCGAAACGCCCCGGGAGTCCTGTCCGGCACGGTGATCCAGGTGGGGATGGAAAACGGAGGAGTCCGGATCCTGGTGGACGCCGTCATCTCCCTGAGCGCCGTCCTCCCCATGGACCGCTACCGGAAATCCGGCATCCTGGCCGGGGACCGGGTTCAGGTGCGCATTCCCCCGGCGGCGATTCAGGAAAACTGAAATCCACGGATGGCGCGGATTACGCGGATGGCACAAAAAAAGCCCCGGCCTTGCGGCCGGGGCTTTTTGTTTCCGAAGCCGGGTGGCCCGACGGAATTCAATTCAGATACACGGGCATACCCATGGCCGGCCAGATGAGCCACACGGCCAGCCCGACGACCCCCAGGAGGATAGCCGAGGCCGGGAGGCCGTACAGGAAGAACTCACCCGTGGTGAACTGCTTGCTGTCGTAGGCGATGGCGTTGGGGGCCGCCCCCACCAGGAGGAGGAAGGGCATGCCCGCCGCCACCAGGGAGGCGAACAGGATCACCTCAGGCGCCACATTCAGATAGGGCGCGATGACCAGGGCCACGGGAAGCGAAATGGCGATGGCCGCCACGTTCATGATGAAGTTGGTCATGATCATGACGAAAAAGGCGATGCCCATGATGAACACGAACTTGGGCGCGGTCTTGAACATGACCAGCCAGTTCACGGCCAGCCACTTGGCCGCCCCGGTCTCCCACAGGCAGAAGCCGATGCTCATGGCTCC
>JAHJUF010000161.1 GCA_018829095.1 Pseudomonadota bacterium
GCTTCTCTTCGCTGTCCTTGAGCTTCTTTTCCGCCCGGAGGCGGGACAGGGACCGGCCGGCCTGGGAGGCCACCCCTTCCAGGGCCGCCCGGTGGGATGGGGAGAAGCCTTCCTCCCCGGCGTCCAGGACCACCAGGACCCCCTCCACCCGGTTTTCGGAGAACAGGGGCACCACGGCAACGGCGCCCTTCTGGTCCGGAAGGCCCGCGTCCCCGGCCGGGGTGTAGGCCGGGCAGGCCACGCCGGCCAGAAGAGCCAGGGGGTGGTCCGGGGGAAGCACGGAACCGGTCCGGCCCAGGTTTTCGGGCAGGCCCCGGGCGGCGGCCAGGGTCAGGGGCCCCTCCGGCGGTTCGGCCAGAAACACCCCGGCACCGCTTCCGGGCCGGACGCCCTGGGCTGCGGAAAGGACCCGGTTCAGGGCCTGGGGCAACTCCCGGGCCTCGGCCATGGCCATGCCCAGGTCCCGCTGGATCTCCAGGAGCCCCAGGGCCTCCCTGGCCCCGGAAATGTCCCGGATGATGGTGGACCAGTACTCCACCGGCCCTCCCTTCGGGCCGTGGGCCATGATGGCCTGGGAAACGGGGATCTCCCGGCCGCCGGGGTCCAGGATGGCGGTTTCGCCGACCCACAGGCCCTTTTCCCGGGCCACGCGCATGCCCTGGCGGTGCTTTTCCCGGGCCCAGGAGGGATGGGCCTCGGCCACGCTCCGGTGGCCCAGGTCCCCGGTTTCCTCCCATCCCAGCATCCGGCGGCCCGCCCGGTTCAGGTAGGACTGGCGGCCGTCGGGCGTGGCGACCCCCACCAGGTCCGAGGTGTGCTCCAGGATCTCGACCAGGCGGGAGCGTTCGGCCCGGGTGGCTTCCTGCTCGGTGATGTTGCGGATGAAAAAGGCCAGGCTTTCCACCTTGCCGCCCTCGCCGGCCACGGGGGAGATGGTGGTGTCCAGGATGTCGTCCCCGGACCGGGCCGTGAAACGCACCGCCTTTTGGGAGGTCAGGACTTCCACGACCCGCCCGGACACCTCTTTGGAGTAGTCTGCGGGTCTGAGCTTCCGGGCGTCAGCCCCCAGGAGCTCCTCTTCCGTTTTTCCCAGGCGCTGGCAGGCCACCCGGTTCACGGCCAGGATGGTGCCCGAGAGGTCCACCAGCATGGCCGTGTCGTGCATGGCGTCCAGGAGGGCCTGGATGGGGAGGGGGCCTTCGGGAACGGGAGTCGCCCCGGGCCGGGAGGCCTTTTGCGGGCCGGCCTTGGGGGCTGATGCCTTTTTTGGGGATGGACGCCGTGCCATGGTGACCTGTTTTTCTGCCGGAAGCCGGGGTCCGAAAAGAGGCAGGGGGCGGAGGAGCCAGCGGGGAGGGATGCCTGCCGGGACGCCCAGAAATCATCATAATTATTCTACCACAATCCCCGCCGAACCGCAAGCGGTAAACCGGGCTTCCTGGCGGATGGAAGGCGGCGGCAGAGGCTCCGGACGAAACACTTTTCCTTGCCCCTTTCCCTTCCGAGTGTTAAGGCCACCTCGGGCCGGTCCCCCTGTTTACCGGGGGCGGCAAAAGGAGTAGGATGGTTCGTGCGCCCGCCCCAGGCCATGGGCGGGCAGTCCGCTGGAAAAAAAAGGAGGGTTTCGATGTACTCCAAGAAGGTGATGGACCATTTCAGAGGCCCCAGGAACGTGGGGACCATGGAGGATGCCGACGGGGTGGGGGAGTTGGGCAACCCCCTGTGCGGCGACATGATGACCATCTACATCAAGGTGGAAGACGACCGCATCGCGGACATCAAGTTCCAGACTTTCGGCTGCGGGGCCGCCATTGCCGTTTCGTCCATGCTGACGGAGATCGCCAGGGGCAAGACCCTCGAAGAGGCCAAAAAGATCACCAACAAGGATGTGGCCGCCGCCCTGGAAGGACTGCCCAAGAACAAGCTCCACTGCTCCAACCTGGGGGCCGACGCGCTCCAGCTGGCCATCCGGGACTACGAGGCCAAAAAGTCCGGCAAGCCCCGGGAGCAGATGCCCCCGGACCCCCACGAGCACAACCACGAGGAAAAGTGCTACTGCCCCTATTGCGACACCGAGGTGCCCGAGGGCCAGACCTTCTGCAAGAACTGCGCGTTTTCCGACGACGAGGCCCCGGCGGACTGACGCCGGGACGTCGCGGTTTTTATTTTTTGTAAGGATATCCAAATGGATCTCGTGTACCTGGATCATATGTCCTTAAATCCCATCCTGCCCGAGGTGCGCAAGGCCATGGCCGACGCCTTGAACCAGGAGTGGGGCAACCCCTCGTCCCAGCACCGCCTGGGGGAGAAGGCCGCCGAGGCCATAGCCAACGCCCGCCAGTCCGTGGCGGACCTCATCGGGGCCCGGTTCCCCCGGGAGGTGGTGTTCACCTCCTGCGGCACGGAGTCCGTGAACCAGGCCATCAAGGGCACGGCCTGGGCCCGCCAGGACAAGGGCAACCACATCGTCACCACCAACATCGAGCACAACGCGGTGATCCGGAGCCTGAGGCGCCTGAAGCAGATGGGCTTTTCCGTGACCTCGGTGCCCGTGGACAAGCTGGGGAGGGTCAACCCCGCCACCGTGGCCCGGGCCATCCGGCCGGAGACCATCCTGGTTTCGGTGATGCACGCCAACAACGAGATCGGCACCATCGAACCCGTGGAGGAGATCGCCCGGGTGTGCAGGGAAAAGAAGGTGCCCCTCCACGTGGACGCCGTGGATTCGATGGGCCACGTTCCCATCAACGTGGAGGAACTGGGCGCGGACCTGGTGAGCTTCGCCGCGAATCCCTTCTACGGCCCCACGGGCGTGGGCGGGCTCTACATCCGCCGGGGCACGACCGTCTGGCCCCTTCTCGACGGCGGGGTCCAGGAGAACCGGAACCGGGCGGGCACGGAGAACCTCCTGGGCATCATCGGCATGGGCGCGGCTGCGGCTGCGGCCTCCCGGGACCTGGAAAAACGCATGGCCCACGCCCGGTCCCTGCGGGATCTCCTCCTGGCCAAACTCCCGGAGTACGTGGAGGAATTCGTGGTGAACGGGGACCCGGACAACTGCCTGCCCTACCTGGCCTCCGTCTCGGTCCGTCACCTGGAAGGCGAGAGCGTCATGCTCATGCTGGACGAGGAGGGGGTGGAGGTGTCCACCCGGAGCGCCTGCGCCTCCGGGAGCCTCCGGGCCTCCCACGTGCTCCTGTCCACGGGTATGGAATTTGCCGACGCCCAGGGGACCCTGGTGGTGACCTTCGGCCCCGGGAACACCGAGGCCGATGTTTTTCGCTTTCTGGAAACCCTGGGGAGCGCGGTGAAAACGCTTTTGGAGATTTCGCCCCTGTACAAGAAGTAAGGAGGTTTAGCCTCCCTCGCCCGGATGAGACTTGCCCGGGCGTCCTGCCTTTCTTTCCGAAACCGGAGAGGGTGAGCCCATCATGGCGGAGTTTTCCGGCAAGACGGCCTTTGTGGTGGGAGGCTCGGCGGGCATCGGCCTCGCCGTGGCCCGGGACCTTTCCGCTGCCAAAGCCCGGGTGGCCGTGTTCGCCCGGAACCCGGAGCGCCTGGAGGAGGCCCGGAAGGCCATAGCCGGTGCCGGCGGGGGCCAGTGCGTGGCGGCCTTTCCTGTGGACGCCTGCGACCCCGGGGCCGTGGACCGGGCCTTTGCCGAGGCCGAGGCGGCCGTGGGGCCGCCGGACATCCTCATCCAGTGCGCGGGCCGCGCCATGCCCCGGCCCTTCATGGAAGTGGACCACGACCAGTTCCAGGAAACCCTCCAGGTGAACCTCTGCTCCACCTGGAACGTCATCCGGGCCGTGGTGCCCGGCATGCGGGAGCGGGGCCACGGAACCATCGTGGCCACCTCGTCCATGGCGGGCCTCCTGGGGGTGTTCGGTTACACGGACTACTGCGCGTCCAAGTTCGCCATCGTGGGGTTCTGCGAGGCCCTCCGGGGGGAGCTCGCCCCGGACAACATCCAGGTCATGGTCCTCTGCCCGCCGGACACGGACACCCCGGGATTCGAGGCGGAGAACCGCACCAAGCCCGCCGAGACCCAGGCCATCTCCGCCGGGACGAACCTCCTGACCCCCGAACAGGTGAGCGCCGCCCTTTTGAAAGCCCTGCCCGGGAACCGGTTTCTCATCCTCCCCGGGTTCGAAAGCAAAATGAGCCACCTGGCCAAGCGGTTCGCCCCGGGCCTGGTGGAATGGGTTATGAAACGAACCGTGGAAAAGGTCCGGCGGGAATCCTCCCGGGGACCGGAAAAGGGGGGAGCATGACGGAATCCAAGGCCAGGCGGACGGTGGCGGTGCTTTCCATGCTGACGGCCATGGGGCTGGCGGCCTTTTGGGCGGCCTTTTTCTTTTTCGACATGAGGCCCGCGAATCCGCCCCCCTGCTACCTCCCCTATGAAATGTCCTTTCCCCTGCCGGACCTCATCCTGGCCGCCGTGCTACTTGCGGCGGGGGCGCTCTATTACGTGGGTTCCGGCACCGGGGCCGTTCTCACCCTGGTGTGCTCCGGGGCCCTTATTTTTCTGGGGATGCTGGACGTTTCCTTCAATATCCAGAACGGGGTGTACAGCAGCTCCAATCAGGACCTGATCGCCAATGTATTCATCAACCTCTGGAGCGTGGGCTTCGGCCTGGCGGCGGGCCGCACGGCGGCCGGGAGCCTGAAACCGGAAATGGGACAGGATTTACCGGACGACGGCTCCCTATAGGGGGCCACAAGAGCAAGGGGGGCACATGGCTGAAAAAAGCAATCCCAGGGACGTCTATTCCAGCAACATGTACGCCAGGATCATGGAGGCTCTCCAGAAGGTGCCGCTGTTCAGCAACCTGGAGAAGCCCGAGATGGAGGTCCTTTCCCGGCACATGTACCACTACGAGGTCCACGAGGGGGACGTGGTCTTTCTGGAGGGGGAGAAGGGCGGGTACATGTGCTTCGTGGCTCAGGGAACCCTGGATGTGTCCAAGTCCGTGCCTGGCAAGGGGCCCGTGGTCATCAACCGGGTGGAGCGGGGCCAGTCCATCGGGGAGATGTCCGTGGTGGACGACTTCCCGCGTTCCGCCAACGTCATGGCCAAGACCGACTCCATCCTGGTGACCCTTTCCCGGGCGGACTTCGAGGAAATCCTGGTCCGTCACCCCAGCCTGGGCATCCGCATCCTGGAGGGCCTGACGCGCCTGTTGTCCATCAACCTGCGCCGCACCTCCACCCAGCTCGCGGACTACATGCTGCCCCTCGTCTGAGTGCGGGGTTGGGTTTTGGGGGCTGTTTCCAAAAACAGGGTCTTTTTGAAACACGGCCCGGGCCGGGTTCCCCCCTTTAAAAAGGGGAGACAGGGGGATTTTTTCTCCCAAGTTCCAACGGGCTGGACCTGCCCTGCGGTTTTTTTTGGATAACCGGGAAAAACCCTATCGCTAACATCCGACGTTTCTTCTGGCGGATGCCTTAAAAGCAAGAAAAATCAGGAGATTACACACACATCTCCGGGCGGGGCGTCCGTGAGTATCCCCGCCCAGCCTGCCCCTCATCACCTTCCGTCCCTGACCATCCCCTCCATCGCCGCATCGAATTCCGGGGCCCGGAGTTTCCAGGAATGGACCTCCATGGCCTCGGAAAGCTCCTGCCGGGCCCGGGCAAAGGCCCTAGGGTTTGTCAGGATGCCCGCCAGTTTTTCCGTGAGCTCCACCTGGGAATCGTAGAGAAAGCCGTCGTGAAAGGCCTCGGGGAGGATCTCCGGATAGGACAGACGCCGGGGCAGGAGGGGCAGGCATCCGGCTCGGACGGCCTCCACCACGGAGATGCCGAAGTTCTCCTGGTTTGCCGTGGACACCACCACAGTCCCCTGGCGCAGCCATTGAAGGTATTGCTCCCGGGAGGGCTCGTGGCCGTAGGCGGCCACCCGGTCCCCCAGGCGTTCCCGGGCGTCCAGGAAGGGCTTGGGCACAAACTGGAAGTTTTCCCCCAGAAGGGCCACGTGAAAATCCAACCCCTGGTCCGCCAGGGCGTAGAGAGCGGCGAAGAAGTCCCCCGGGTTTTTGTCGAATTCCCAGCGGTGGTTCCAGATCACCAGGGGCGGGCCTTTTGGCAGGGGGGCCAGGGGCAACGGGCCGGGGTCGAAACGGCAGCCGGGGGTCAGGACCGAGGATTTTTTTGCCACAGCCCCGGGAACCCACGTGGGCAAAAACTCGGGCATCTGGTTGATGAACCCCGGGAGGGCGGCCAGGAAGGCGTCCCGGTGGGTGGCCGAATTGAAGGCCAGCCGGTCGGCGGCAAGGGCGGATGTGATGTCCGTGAACCCGAAGTGCACGTCCAGGGATTCCCCCGGGGCCAGGGGGTAGGTGAGCTGGTTCTCGTGGATATACAGGAAGATGGGCGGCACGGGGCCGCGCATGGAGAAGAGCGCCCGGAAGTCGGCCACGCCCATTAGGTCCGTGGCCAGGATGGCGTCAAAGGGGGAAAGGGACTCGATCTCCCGGAAGAAATGCAGGGCCGCCCCCCGCATCCGCCACTTCCAGAACCGGGCCGGGAGGGTGGCCAGGACGATCTCATGGCCCGAACTTTCCGCGTACCCCAGGGCGAAATCCCGGTGGGAGCCTCCGAAGAACGGTTCGAGGAACAGGATTTTCATGGGGCGGATAACGGCGGAAAAGGGAAGGACAGGGGGGGACGAACCGGCAAAGGGGCCGCAATCCTCACCCGGCCGTCACCCCGGCGAAGGCCGGGGTCCAGTCTTTTCAAGGGGGCGCATGGACCCTGGATCCCGGCCTTCGCCGGGATGACGGCTTGCCGTGGGGCCTTCATCCGTTCCCTCAAAACCGGATCATGGCGCATCCCCAGGTGAGCCCTCCGCCGAACACGGGCATGCACACCAGTTGCCCCGGGCGGATGCTGCCGTCCTCCACGGCCTCGGCCAGGGACACGGCGCAGGAGGCCGAGGACATGTTCCCATAGCGGTCGATGGTGACGTAGAAGCGTTCCATGGGCACGTCCAGGCTCTTGGCCATGTTGACGAACATGCGCAGGTTGGCCTGGTGGGGGATGAACCAGTCGATGTCCCCGGGCTCCACGTTGTTGGCCCCGGTGCCTTCCCGGATGGCCTCCAGGAAACGCCGCACCGCCACCCGGAAGGTCTGGTCCGCATTGATGAGGCGGAGAAAGTGGAGGCCGCGGTCCACGGATTCGTGGCTGATGGGGGTGGTTTTGGACCCGCCGCCGGGGAGCAGGAGGTCACTGCCCGAGGCCCCGTCCGTGTGGATGTGGGTGGAAAGGAGTTCCGGGCCCGAACCCCCGGCGGAGAGGATCGCCGCCCCGGCCCCGTCACCCCACAGGATGCACGAGCTGCGCTCGGTCCAGTCCAGGGTCCGGGTCATGGTCTCGGCCGCCACCACCAGGACCGTGCGGCAGGTTCCGGCCTTGATGTACTGGCTGGCCACGTCCAGGGCGAAGACAAAGCCCGAACAGGCGGCGGTGATGTCGAAGGAGAAGGCCCGGCTGGCCCCCAGGTGGGCCTGGAGCCAGTTGGCCGCTGCGGGGCAGCAGGTGTCCGGGGTGGCGGTGGCCACCACGATGAGGTCCAGGTCGTCCGGGGAGAGGCCCGCTGCGGCAAGGGCCTTTTTCGAGGCCAGGTGGCCCATGTCGCTGGAGCACATCCCCGGGTCGGCGATCCTGCGTTCCCGGATGCCGGTGCGCTTCACGATCCACTCGTCCGAGGTTTCCAGGCCCATGGCTTCCAGGTCCTGGTTGCTGAGGACCCGGGGCGGCACGTAGGAGCCTGTGCCCAGTATGCGGATGGAGGTCATGGTCTTCCAGGGCGCCCCGCCGACTATCCGGGGGCGCGGTCTCGGGTGGCTCAAACGCTCCCCATAACACAGCCGTGGGGGAATCTCCAGAACGGAGTCCCGGGAGTCCGGAGCAAGGCCGGGGGGATGGGATCGCCAGCCTGGAGCGGCCATGCTTTTGACCGCCGCTTCAGGGCTCCCCGCCCCCGGCCATGCGGTCCAGGAAATCGTGGTACTGGCGGGTGGGGGGGATGGCCCCCTGGTCCCCGGGGCCGAAATCCCTCCGGGCCTGTTCCAGGACTTTCCGGTAATAGGCGGCCTGGCTTTCCTGGCCCGGGAGCCGGGCGAGATCCAGGACCCTGCGTTGGGCCTGGCCCAGGCGTCCCTCCCAGAGATGGAGCACGATGAGGTCGTTCACCGTGGCGGCCCGGCCGGGGTTTTCCTCCAGGATGGCCAGAAACCGCGCCTCGGCCTCGGCCGGCCTGCCGGTCCGGGCCAGGGAGCGGGCGGCCAGTTCCTGGGACCGGACCGTGGGGCCGGGCCGGTCGAGCGCGTCCCCCGCGAGGCCCGCGACCAGGAGCGCGGCCCCGGCCAGGGCAAGCCCCCGGCGTCCGCCCCTCCACCAGCCCGCCAGGGCAAAGATCCCCCGGGCGGCAAAGGGCAGGAGCACGGGCACCAGCAGGAGCCGGTACCGGGACACCGGCATGAACACGAGCAGAGTGAGGATCAGGCAGGCGGCCATGACCGAAAGGGGCACCAAAAACGGCGTCCCGGGGTCCCGGGACGGGCGGGCGGCGTCGAAAAAGCCCGCCAGGGCCAGGGAAAGGAGCAGGCCCCAGCCCACGAAGAAGACCGACAGCCAGGGGGTGAATTCCCGCTGTTCCGCATAGGGGTCGTAGATGATGGGGCTCTCCCGGGGCCGCAGGATCATGAGGGCCTTGGCAGCCTCCAGCTTGAGCCACGCCCCGGGGTTTTCCGCCATCCAGGCCAGGGCCCGGTCCCGGAAAAAGGCGTCCGCCTCCCACACGGTCACGGGGCGGCTCAGGGCCCGGGCAGCCTCTGCCTTCATGTCCCGGACCCGGTCCTCCAGGACCTCGGGGCCCTCCAGGACCCGGGCGTAGCTGCCCCGGGCATCGGGGTTGTTGCCCTCGTAGAGGGTGAGGCCGCCGTTGGCGGCCAGGATTGCCGGCCGGCCGGTCGCGGCCAGGTTGCGCAGAGCCCAGGGCAGGAGGGTGAGCCCCAGGGCCAGCAGGAGCACCGCGGCCCGTCCCGGCCGCCGGGCCGCCGACCCCCCGGATTTCCCCCAAAACAGGAAGGGCAGGGAGGCGGCCAAAGGGAGCAGGAGCTGACTCCGGGTCAGGATGCACAGCCCGGCAACCGCCCCCAGGGCCGGGGGGCCCCATTTCCGGTTCAAGATCCCCGGCAGGGTGAACAGGGCCAGGAAAGCGGAGAACAGGAACAGGGCCAGGGCCTCGGGGAGGATTTTCAGGGTCTGGAAGGCCAGGGGGCCGTAAAACAGGGCCAGGAGTCCGGCAACAAATCCCTCCCGGGGGGAGAAGATTCGGGCCGTTGCCCGCCGGGCCAGGAGGGCCGTGCCCAGGGCCAGGGCCGCCTGGAGCACGTACACAAGCCCCAGGTGGGCCCCGAAAATCCTGACCCAGGCGGCCAGGACCAGGGGATAGAGGGGGGCGTTGAACAGGACATCCGGCAGGGGGCGGCCCAGGATCCCCGTTTCCACGGCAAGGCCCCAGTAGTACCGGGAGTCCAGGAACGGCGCGGCGGCAAAGGGGGAGCGGCCGGTGTACCGAGCCAGGAGGACCCCGTAGAGGACCGCGCCCGGCGCCAGGAGCGCCAGCCAGGCGATTCGGGGGTTTTCCAGGGCGGCGGTGATTCGTTTCATGGATTCTTTCCCGTGGCGGGTTTTAACCGGCTTGAATCCTGGAAAAGAAATCCCCCCTGCCCCCCCCTTTTTCAAAGGGGGGAAACCTGACCGGTCCGTTCCGGGCCAAAGGGTTTGAAGATCAGGAACAGGGCCGGGAGCAGGAAGAAGTCAGCCAAAAGCGCCACGGCGATGGTGGCGGCCACC
>JAHJUF010000162.1 GCA_018829095.1 Pseudomonadota bacterium
GGGGGGACCGGCGTCACCTTTTCCAAGGGGGGGACCGGCGTCACCTTTTCCAAGGGGGGGACCGGCGTCACCTTCTGCGTAATCTGCGGTTTTTTTCTTTTACCTTCACCCTGGGATTCTGTCACCCGCTGGGAAAAGCCGGAAAGGATGGCCCATGGACCTGGAACACGTCCTGTACGAGAAGAGCGAGGGGGTGGCCTGGATCACCCTGAACCGGCCCGAGCGGTACAACTCCTTTGTGGGCCTCATGCGCCAGGAGATCGTGGAGGCGCTGTCCGAGGCGGCGGGCGATGACGAGGTGCGCTGCGTGGTCATCACCGGGGCCGGTGACAAGGCCTTCTGCACCGGAGGCGATGTGGGGGAATTCGCGTCCGGGGAGACCAAGGCCTTGGAAAAGACCGTGAGCGCCAAGCGCCACGCCATGTGCGAGGCCGTGCTCCTCATCAACCGGATGGAAAAGCCGGTCATCGCGGCGGTGAACGGGGTGGCGGCCGGGGGGGGCTGCAACCTGGCGCTCGCCTGCGACATCCGGGTGGCCAGCGAAAAAGCCCGGTTCGGCCAGGTGTTCGTGCGCCGGGGGGTGCACCCGGACTGGGGCGGCATCTTTTTCCTGCCCCGCCTGGTGGGCTATGCCAAGGCCTGCGAACTCATCTTCGGAGGAGAGGTCATCCAGGCGGACGAGGCCCTGAAAATCGGCATGGTGAACAAGGTGGTGCCCCACGGGGAGCTTGCGGAAGCGGCCCGGGAAATGGCCGTGAAGTTCGCCAAAAACGCTCCCATCCCAATCGCCTTTGCCAAGCGGGGCCTCCAGAACCACGGCAAATGGGACCTGCCCACGGCCCTGGACTACGAGTCCTACGTCCTGGAGGTGTGCATGAAGACCCAGGACATCATCGAGGGCTTTGGCGCATTTTTGGAGAAGCGGGAGCCCAGGTTCCAGGGCAAATGACCGGCGGTCCGGAAGGCGATACCCAAAGCCCTCCGGCCGGTGGCCGCTGTTTGCTCCTCGATTTTTTTTGGGAACACCCAATCAAACCGGAACCTGGAGGGGCCTTGCAGGGCCTTTCGGATTCGGACTCGTCCTTTCTGCTGGACCACGGCCCCGGGTGGCAACGGGAATCCGAGGCCCGGAGTTGAAAGCCATGAACATCTGGGCGGGATGAGCGGCCGGGTTCGGCCCGTCCCCAGGGGCCAGGTCAGGCCTGTGAATCTCAGCAATCAGATAACCATATGAAAAATTAGAGTTTTCCTTTTGGCGGTTGTGGGATGACTCCTTTTTGCCGGAAAAAGTTTTTCCGTTTGTCTTTCAAATGCCAAGGCCCCCTTTATTCATAGCTTGCTTCTTGGCTGTCGGTCTGATATGTGCGATGGAATCGGTGGCAAATGCGGGCACATACCGATGGAAGACGGTCACTGGGGATCCCGGAAGGGTGATCGGGGGCCTGGAGAAGAACGCCGCCTTCCCGGAAAAGCCGAAGCCGCTGGATGGTCATCGTTGGGTTTCCCTTCCTGTTCGAGAGCAACGATTACGAAAACAGCCACTTTGCCGCGATTGCCAGCGAGTAAAGAAGGGTGGAACTTGGCCCGATCAACCGGCCTCCATGGAGAATACCCGCCCCGGGGAGGGGAACTGCCCCGCCGGACGGCAATGCCCCGAGTCCTTTCCGAAAAGATGATCTGAGCGCAGGAAATTTTTTATACACAAAGAGAGGCTTCAGATGCGTGAATTCGTTGCGGTCCTTTCCAGGATGCATAAAGGGGTGATTTTTTGCGAGAAGAGCTTGGTGCTGACCCTCCTGTTCACCATGATCTTCCTGTCCTTCGGCCAGGTGGTGGCCCGGAACATCTTTTCCACGGGCTTCATGTGGGTGGACGAGGTCCTTCGCATCCAGGTCCTTTGGCTCACCTTCCTGGGGGCGGGGCTTGCCGCGGAATACAACCGCCACGTGAAGATCGACGTCCTGGCCCACCTCATGGGCGGCTCATCGGCCACCAAGGTGGTGGACACCATGGCCCAGATCGTGGCCCTGGTGGTCTGTGTCCTCCTCTTCCTGGGGGCTGTGGAGTTCATCCGGGTGGAGAGGATGTACTCCTCGTCCGTGCTCATCCGCGGAGTGCCGGACTGGCTCTTCCGGGTGGTCATCCCCTACTTTTTCTTTTCCATGGCCATCCGGTGTGTCATCAACATGAGGCGGATTTTCAGGGGCACCCACACCCGGAGCATCGAGCCCTGAGGCCCATTCTCCGGGATAAGGACGGACCCGGCCCGGGCCCAAGAAATCACCGAACAACGGGTAGGATAATATAATATGGAAACCTTGATCATCGTTGCCTTTGTCCTTCTCTTCGTGGTCGCCATCATGGTGGGGTCACCCCTTTTCACCATCATCGGTGGCGCCGCCGTTCTCCTTTTCATGTTTGTGGCCCACGAGAGCATCGCGGCCATCATCATAGAAATGGGGCGGCTGGCCAACGCGCCGGGCATCACCGCCATACCTCTTTTTATCTTCGCGGGTTACATCTTCGCGGAGAGCCGGGCTTCCACCCGGCTGATCCGCATGTCCAACGCGATACTGGGCTGGTTGCCCGGCGGCCTGGCCCTGGTCACCGTCATCGTCAGTTCGGTGTTCACGGCCATGACCGGCGCTTCGGGCATCACCATCATCGCCTGTGGAGGCATCCTTTTGCCCGCCCTTATCAAGGACGGCTACAACAAGGACTTCGCCCTGGGCATCGTCACCGCCTCGGGCTCCTCGGGCGTCCTTTTCGTTCCCAGCCTGCCCATCATCATCTACGGCATGGTGTCCAGGACGGACATCACCCAGCTTTTCATGGCCACGGCCATCCCGGGTCTCCTGATCGTGGCCTGCCTGGGCGGTTACGGAGTCATCTACGGCATCCGGCACAATATCCCCACCCAGAAGTTCAACTGGAAGGAGTTTGCCGCCAGCCTATGGGAGGCCAAGTGGGAGCTTCCCCTGCCGTTCATCGTGGTGGGGGGCATCTACGGAGGGATCATCACCGTGGGCGAGGCCGCCAGCGCCGCCGCCGCCTACGCCCTGGTCTCCGAATGTCTCATCTACCGGGAAATCTCCTTCCGCCAGCTCCTGAAGATCGGCGTGGACTCCATGATCACCGTGGGGGCCATCCTGGTGGTCCTGGGGACGGCCCTGGGCTTCACGAACTTTCTGGTGGACCAGAGCGTGCCCCAGCAGATCCTGGAATGGGTGCAGCAAATCATCCACTCCAAGTACGCTTTCCTCATCGCCCTGAACTGCTTCCTGCTGGTGGTGGGCTGCGTCATGGACATCTTCTCCGCCATCGTGGTGGTGGTGCCCCTGATCGCTCCCGTGGCCGTGGCGTTCGGCATCGACCCCGTGCACCTGGGGGTCATCTTCCTGGCCAACCTGGAGTTGGGTTACCTCACCCCGCCGGTGGGCATCAACCTGTTCATCGCAAGCCTGAGGTTCGATGTTTCGGTCATGCGGCTGTACCGGGTGGTTCTGCCCTTTTTGCTGCTGCTTCTCTTCGCGCTCCTGCTCATCAGCTACTGGCCGGCCATGAGTCTGTTCCTCGTGGATATCCTGGGCCAGCGGCCAGAGCTTCTTCAGATTTAGTTTGGTAAGGGACCCACAACGACGGGGGAAAGGAAACGGTTATGAAAATGGAGAAAACAAGGGGACTTCGTACCATCAGGATGGCGGCCCTCCTGGCGGCGGTGCTCGTGGCCACCATGGGCTGCGCCACTACTCAGATGATCGGTGTGAACACTGTGGGCTCCCCCATGGTGAACGACCTCATCGGCAAGCTTCTAAACACCCAGAGCGCCGCCCTTCTCGCGGAAGGCATGCCGGGCAACCTGCTCATGGTCACCGGCGTGACGGAGATGTCTCCCCACAACCGCCTGGGCCTCCAGCAGTGCGCCATGCTCTATGCCTCCTACGGCATGATGGTGGAGGATAAAAATAAAGACTACGCCCTGGAGCTTTACGCCATCGGCAAGGACTACGGAATGCGCGCCCTTTCCACCAACCGCGAGTTCCGGATCGGCCTGGAAGAGGGCAAGAAGATCCCTGAGCTGGTGGCCGGCCTGGATGAGCGCTATGCCGACACCCTCTGCTGGGCGGGCCTGAACATCGGACTCACCATCATCCACCAGATGGACGATCCCATGGCTCTCATGGGGTTGCCCGATGCCGTGGCCCTGGTGCGGCGCTCCGTGGAACTGGATCCCAACTACTTCTTCGGCGTGGGCAAAGCCTTCCTGGGCGCCTACTTCGCCCTGGTGCCCGAGTTCCTGGGCCTCGGCGGCGGCCCCGAAGCCTCGGCGGCCATGTTCGAAGAAGCCCGCAAGGTTTCCGATGGCAAGTTCCTCATGGTGGATGTCTTCGAGGCCCGCTACCTGTCCACTTACGTGGATGACCAAGCCAGGTTCGACAGCCTCATGGAGCGCGTCCTCACCACGCCCAACAACGTGCTGGCCGGCGGAATGGCCATGAACGACCTGGCCAAGGTGAAGGCCCGGACCTACATGGGCATGAAGAGCGATCTTTTCTAAACCCCCGCGCTAGCATGTGCGGCATGATTACAGGAAAAGGGAGGGAGGCCTGCCGCGCCGCCCTCCCTTTTCCTTTTGGTTCCCATGGCCAGACGCATCCCCGTTATGGGCGGCACCTGGTTCGCGGGCCGCGCCTTTGTGGAGGATCTGGCGGCCCTGGGCGGATGGGATGTGACCGCAGTATCCGCCCCCTTTCCCTCCCTTGACCGCTCTGCGCTGCGACCGCACGGACCCGGACGCCCCGGGCATGCGCCGCACCGCAGTGGTGGCAGGCGTGCCGGGAGCAATTCGACCTGATGGACAAGGAAGAACTCATCACCGGGATCGTGGAGGCCGAACTGGCCATATTTTTGGCCGTGCCATCGGTCGGGGGGCCGGCCTCCTGCCAGCAGGACCCGGACCGGTTCCGGATCATGTGGGCCGTCCAGTTCGCCGCCTGGTCGGAGACCACCCTGTCCCTGTACCGGGAGGACCTCCTGCGGGCCCAAAGGGGGGGGCGAAACCTCCTGACCGAGAAATACGCCCGCATGGACGGTCTCCTGGGACCTGTCCTGGACAACCCTCTCATCCGGGAGATCGTCCGGATCCAGCTTTCCTGGCAGCGGGACCTGGCCCGCCGGTACCCGGCCTTCATGAACCATGGCCGCAACCTCACCGAGGATTCCGAATCCAACACCTCCTTTGCCACCTACCTGGCCGGGGAGCTTGCCACCTACTCCGCCGGCACCCTGGTGAGTCTGATGGCTGACATCCAGGTCTGCCTGGACCGGGGCGGGACATGGCCCGGACCGTATACGAAGGCATGGTCCAAGGCCTGGGATACGCCTCCCTGGAGGAGGCTGAAAAAGCCTCGGGTGGAGGATCGTGAGCCGCATCCTGTTCGTCAAGGCCGCCTGTCCGGCGGCTTTGGCAATAAGCCGGGCTCCCGTTTTCCTCATAGGAAAAGGCCTTTCTTTTTGACTAGTTGATTAGCTATCTATAGGATGTTGGGAACGATGGCCTCGCAAGGCCCCACCAGCAGTCAAAGACTGGAGAGAGCCCCATGGATCCTTTCCTGGAAAAGCGTTTGAAGGAGCTTTACGAGGCGCGGGAAAAGGCCCGCCTGGGCGGGGGGCAGGACAAGATCGACAAGCAGCACGCGGCCGGAAAGCTCTCGGCCCGGGAGCGCCTGGACCTCCTTCTGGACCCGGACAGCTTCCTGGAGCAGAACATGCTGGCCGGCCATGCCAGTGACCAGCCCACGGACGGCATCGTGTGCGGGGCGGGCGCCATCCACGGCCGCAGCGTGTTCGTCTATTCCCAGGACCGCACGGTCCGGGGGGGCTCGGTGGGCATCGAGCACGGGGTGAAGATGTACAAGACCATCGAGCGGGCCCTGGAGATGCGGGTCCCCCTCCTGGGTCTCCACGACTCCCCGGGGGCCCGGCTCCCCAATGCCGGTGAGCTGGACTGGCTGTCCCAGGCCAAGCGCTCCATCTTCGGCAACATCAGCGAAAAACACGGCGGCGCCGTCTTCTTCCCCAACACCCTGGCCTCGGGGATCATCCCTCAGATCTCCGCCATCCTGGGGAGCTGCGGAGGCATCTCCGTGTACGCTCCGGCCCTGACGGACTTCATCTTCATGGTGGACAAGATCAGCCATATGTTCATCACGGGCCCCCTGGTGGTGAAGATGACCACCGGGGAGGACATCTCCATGGATGATCTTGGGGGAGCCAAGGTCCATGCGCAGGTCTCGGGCAACTGCGATTTCCGCATGCCCAGCGAGAAGGAGTGCCTGGACGAGATGCGCCGCCTCCTTTCCTTCCTGCCCGGCAACTGCGACGAAGCCCCGCCCGTGGTGCCCACCGGGGATGATCCCCACCGGGCCTGCCGGGCCCTGGAGGAAATTGTGCCTGCGAACCCGAGCAAGGCCTACGACGTGCGGAAGGCCATTGCCGAAATCGTGGACAACAGGGATTTCTGTGAGGTAAAAAAGGAGTACGCTCAAGAGGTGGTGGTGGGTTTCGGCCGCCTGGACGGCCGGACCGTGGGGTTCGTGGCCAACCAGCCCCGGGTCATGGCCGGGTCGCTCACGGTGAACAGCTCGGACAAACAGGCCCGGTTCATCCGTTTCTGCGACTGTTTCAACATCCCCCTGGTCCTGTTGGCGGACACCCCGGCCTACCTTCCGGGCAGCGCCCAGGAGCACGCGGGCATCATCCGTCACGGAGCCAAGGTGCTCTACGCCCTTTGCGAGGCCACCGTGCCCCGGGTGACCCTGGTCCTCCGGAAAGCCTACGGAGGCGGCAACCTGGGCATGGGCGTGCTCCCCGGGCTGGGCACGGACCTGGTCCTGTACTGGCCCATCATGGAAACAGGCATCCTGGGGGCTGAGCAGTCTGTGATGATCCTGTACGGCCGGGCGGCCATGGGGGACCCGGAGTACCTGAACAAGAAGCTGGCCGAGTACAAGGAGACCTACGCCAATCCCATTTTCGACGCCTCGTCGAACATCAACGTCCAGGACGTGGTGGCCCCGGCCGAGACCCGGAGCTATCTCATCCGGGCCCTGGCCATGCTGAGAACCAAGAAGGCCGTGCGGCCGTCGAAAAAGCACGGCAACATTCCCTTGTGAGGACATTTCCCATCAAAAATCATATCCGGCGGTTTTGGATCGAGGAAAAGCCGTCCTGGTGGTTCTGGGCCCAGTTGTTCGCCCCGGTTTTCCTCCTGGTCTTCGCCTGTTTCCGCAGCTACATGGAAATGGTCCATTTTTCCGCAGCTCCGGCCTTTTCGTTTTACCGGACAGCCCACCACATCCTGTGGTTCGCCAGCGCCATGATGACCGTGGTCCTGTGGCTGCACCTGCTTTCCCGGATTCCCCTGGCGGATCTTTTGTGGGTGTTCTTCGGGATCGTGGCCACGGGCATCCCCCTGGTGGTGGCCTGGATCACGGGCACTCCCATGGCTCTGGAGTACCACAACGGGAGCGCTCTCACCGTGATCCGGGACATCCTCACCTTTTCCTTCTTCCAGGCCCATAACGTTCCCATCGCCATCGAGGGCGTGATCATCGCGGTGGGGTTTTTCTTCATCAGCTGGCTGTGCATCCTGGAATGGAAGAAATCCCTGTTGTCCACGGTCCTCTTCCTCCTCACCCTGAACCTGTACGCCGTGGCCTGGCTGGCTCCGGAAAAAGCGCCCCTGGGATATTTCCGGGTGGCCTCGTCCTGGAGCCATCATCCTTTCCTGGCGGTGCTGTTTTTGGGGACCTTCAGCCTTTTGACGGTGATCTACGCCTGGCGGACAGGGATTTTCCGTCCGGACCGGCGTCCCTGGCTGGTTTCGGCGGCTGCGGGAATCCTGGCCTGGGCGGCCTATGGGTACGCGGCCACGGCCCACGGATGGTTCCCGACCCCCTGGGACCGGATCTCCACGGGCCTGCCCCTGGCCACGGCCGTGGCTCTCGCCGTCCGGGGCGCCCTGTGGGGGTGGGGTGGGGGAGGTTCGCCCTGGGCCCTGGTGACCCTCACTTCCCTTCTTCTGATCCAGCTGGTGGTCATGGACCCCATCTATCTGAAAGTCCAGGAGCGTTTTGTTCCACCGCCCAGAGGCCGCTTCCTCTATGAACCAGTGGGGCCTGGCCCGACCCTGGTGGGTCCGGAGGCATTTCCCCTGCTCCTCGAGAACCCGGTGCCGGGGGAAACGCAAACAGTCCCGTAAATAATCCGGAAAATTTTTTCAGAACCTGTTTCAAAAATCTTTTCATTGCGAGATGGAGCGAAAAAGCCGGGAGCAAGGAAGGTGGAGCGAAAAGCCGCAGGCGTGGCAGGGCCACGTTGGGGAGCTTGTCGCACCGGGTGATGCCGCCTTCGGATGTTGCAGCCCATCGCAAGAAAGGATTTTTGAGCCGGGGTCTACAGCTGCCTGGGGGATGTTGATGCCTGTATTGCCCTATCTCCGCCTTTTCCGGGCGGACGCCGCCATCATCGCGTTTTTTTCCTTTCTTTACGGCGCGGAACTGGCCGGAGGCGCCGGCTGGCGTGAACTTTTGGCCGCGTTGCTGGTTACCGGCGTCTCGGCCAACTTTTGCTACACGTACAACTCCTGGACGGACCGGGAAGCTGACCGGATCAACAAGCCCGGCCGTCCCATTCCGGCGGGCCAGGTCCCTCCCGGACGGGCCCTTGCCCTGGCCCGGGCGCTTTTGGCCGGGTCCCTGGTGTATCCCTTTTTCCTCTCGGAGACCTGGGAGACCCTGGCCCTCTACCTCCTCATTCCCCTCCTGGGGTGGTCGTATTCTTCTCCGTGGGTTCGCCTGAAGAACCATCCCCCCTTTTCCATATTGGCCATCAGTATGGGGTTGACGATACCCTTGGTGCTGGGGTATATTATTTTATCTCCGTCCATGTCCCGGACCGGGCTTTTCCTTTGCGTGTTCATTTTCTGCACGAGCGTTGTTCCCTTGAAGGACATCGGGGACGAGGCCGGCGACATTCGCGCTGGCGAAGTCAACCTGCATCAACGGTACGGAAAGCATCTGCCCGTCTTCACCCTGACCGGACTCGCGGTGGTTATCCTTGCCGCCCTTGCCTTGGACGAACCCCTGCTGATCCGGGGGGGGATGATTCTCCTGGCGATTTCCGGACTGGTGGTGGTGGGGGGATACGTAAGCCCCTTGAAGGTTCCCGGCAACCCCTACACCTTGGCTATCCGGCTGGTGGAGGGACTGTCGGTCGGGGGTTGGCTGGCGGCGTTTCTCGCCAACCGGGATCTCCTGGGCCCCCTGGGCGAAGCGGTCCGCCAGGGAATGGGGCTGGGATAGGACCGGAACCCCTTTTTCGGGGTGAATCCGGGGCATTTTGCCCCGTGGACCGGGGATCTCCCCGCCGCCCTTCCGAGGCAGCCGGGCCCGAGCAAGAGCGATGGCGGGCCAGAGTAGTGCCCGCCACTCGGCCCCAAAGGAAAAGTTTGGGCGGGTTGCGGGCGGGCTCTGGTATCGGGTATGATTTTTGCATGACTTGCGTAAGGCGGCCCGAATGCAAGGGGGGCCGGCCCCACCACCGAGCGAAATGAAAGCCATGCCTGAAAAAATACAAAAAGGTGCGGGAAGGATCGCCGAGGACAAGGGAAAGATCGCCTGGACCCTCCTTGCCATCCTCCTGATCTGCATGCCCCTGGTGGCCATCGGCCAGCTCATCGTGGCGTCGGACGATGAACTCCAGGACGTGGGGGCCCAGTATCTTCTGAAATTCGAACGCGTGAACCGCCGGCTCAACGGCCCCAACATGTACGGCCACGTCCCCGGAGGGGCCGCAACTACCAGGGGGATCATCTCCTACGACGCGGCCGTCCTCACCATAGACGCCCAGCTGATCTTCCACGGAGTGCGGGTTTCCCGGGTCGCCCAGGGCTACTGGAACGACGGCACCTCCACCGATTGGGACGTGCTCATCCAGGATGCCAATGATGGCTTGGTGTTCGGCGGAAGAGGCTATCCTTTCATCTTCAACGGCCTGCGTATCGAACTCGCCTACGACAACCTGTCCTCCGCCAACCCCAACTTGCTCTTTAACCGGATAGGCACCGATGACCTGACCGGCTGTTTCGATTACACCCCGGACGGGACCACGGGGGAAAATGGGGGCAGTATCGAGCGCATAAGCATAGACGGCCGCCTTTTCGGGCACACCAATCAGACCGACTTGGCGCTGGTGGTCAACAGCCACCGGGCCACCCAGTTTTTTGGGATGAACCAGTGGCCGCTCGGCGATATTTACGTGCAAACCC
>JAHJUF010000163.1 GCA_018829095.1 Pseudomonadota bacterium
GCGGCCGCCCTGGAAGCGGTGAAGTCGGCGGGCTATGTGAACGCGGGGACCGTGGAGTTTCTCCTGTCCCGGGACCGGCACTTCTATTTCCTGGAGGTGAACACCCGCCTCCAGGTGGAGCACCCCATCACGGAAATGGTCACGGGCGTGGACCTGGTGCGGTGCCAGGTGGAGATCGCGGCCGGGCTGCCCCTTTCCCTCCGCCAGGAGGATATCCGCGGCCGGGGCCATGCCATTGAGTGCCGCATCTGCGGCGAGGACCCGGAAAACGGGTTCTTCCCCTCGCCCGGTGAAGTCCGGTTTGTCAAGGAACCGTCTGGGCCTGGAATCCGCAATGATTCCGGGATTTTTTCCGGCGGCAACGTGCCTGTGGAGTACGATCCGCTTTTGGGCAAGCTCATCGTGTGGGCCGAGGACCGGGACCGCGCCATCGCCCGCATGGGCCGGGCCCTTTCGGACTACGCGGTCCTGGGGGTGAAGACCATCATCCCTTTCCTGGCGGACGTTGTGGCCAGCGAGCCCTTTTGCCAGGGGGACACCCACACGGGCTTCATCGAGGAGCATTTCCCGGGCTGGAAACCCGTCCGCCCGGACGCGGACCTGGCGTTTTTGGGGTTTTTGGCCGAAGAATTTTTCCCCAGGCGGGATGCACCGAAAACAACGGGACTCGCGGCCGAGGCTCCCTCTCCCTGGCTCAGCCTGGGCCACTGGCGGCTGTAGCGGACCGACAAGGAGACATCATCCATGGATTACACGCTGGAGAGCCGGGGGGAAACCGTCACCGCCGCAGCGGAGCGGACCGGCCCGGACCGGTTCACGGCCAACGTGAAGGGGAAGGATTACGCCGTCACGGTGCTCCGGGTTTCGGATTTCGAGCTTCGCCTCACCGTGGACCAGGGGGGCGAGGTCCTTTCCCACACCGTTTTCGTGGGCCCGGAACCCGGGGGCAAATGCGTGGTCGTGAACGGGGTTTCCTATTCCATCCGGGACCTGGCCCTGGAAAGGGACCGCCCCGGCAGGAAGAAGGGGCTTTCCGAAGGGCCCGGCAAGGTCACGCCCCCCATGCCCGCCGTGGTGAAACGCATCCTGGTCAAGGAAGGCGACCTGGTGGAAAAGGGCGACCCGGTCATCGTGGTTTCCGCCATGAAGATGGAGGCCTCCCTGGGCGCGCCCTACCGGGGCCAAGTGGAGAAGATCAACGTGAAACTGGAGGACAAGGTATCCCCGGGCCAGATCCTGGTGGATATAACCCCCATGCCTGAACAAGGAGACGAAGCATGAGCGAGTCCCATCTGCTCTACGAAAAGGACGGCGCGGTGGCGCGCATCACCATCAATCGCGAGGAGCGGAGGAACGCGCTATCCCCCGAAGCCATGAGCCTCTTCCTGCAACATCTGGACACGGCCGAGGCCGACGACGAGGTGCGGGTGGTGTTGGTGACAGCCAAGGGGCAAAGGGCCTTTTGCGCCGGCGCGGACCTTTCCTCGGGCATGGGTTCCGGGAGCGCCGAGGGTATGTCCGCATTCCGGGACTTCGCCTCCACGTTGAAGCGGCTGGCCGGTTTCCCCAAGCCCACGGTGGCCCGGGTGAACGGCTCGTGCGTGGCCGGAGGCACGGGTATCATGCTGGCCTGCGATGTGGTGTACGCCGTGGACACGGCGAAATTCGGCACCCCCGAGGTGAACGTGGGCCTGTTCCCCATGATGATCGGGGCGCTGATCTTCCGCAACGCACCGCGCAAGAAGGCCATGGAAATGATGCTCATGGGAAAGACCCTGACCGCGCCCGAGGCTCTGGAGTTGGGCATGATCACCCGGTTTTTTCCGCCGGACGCCCTGGACGGGGCTGTGGAGGAGGCTCTTTGCCTGCTGGCTGGAAAAAGCCCCATCGGCATGCGCATCGGCAAAAGCGCCTTCCACAAGATGGCGGACATGCCCTTTGAACAGGCCCTGGATTTTCTTTCGGAAAAACTCGCGGAAGTAGCCTCCACCGAGGACGCCGTGGAGGGCATCACCGCCTATCTGCAAAA
>JAHJUF010000164.1 GCA_018829095.1 Pseudomonadota bacterium
CCACCTACCCCCGCCTCGTCCAAGCCATCTCCGATCACCTCAATGGTCAACCCACCGATGTGACCTGGATAGCCGAACTGGCGTAGAGACCCCCTGAACGCTTACAAAAAATCCCCCCTGCCCCCCTTTTTCAAAGGGGGGAACCTGCTTCCGGCCATCCGGCCACAAAAAAAGCGGGGCCTCCCATCCGGGAAGCTCCGCTTTTTTCATTTACCGGCCAGCTTGGGGGCCCCATGTGTCAGGGCATGAACTCCCAGGTGAGGAAGCCCGTGAGGGTGGCGTTGTCGTTGGAGTCCTGGAAGGTGTGGACGTGGCGCAACTCCGCCCGGAAGGCCAGCTGGGGCCCCAGGAGGTATTTCAGGCCCGCGCCCCAGTTCATCAGGGACTGGGCTTCGTCCTGGACCCCCTTGTCGTCCCGGAGCCACAGCCCTCCCACCCCGGCCGAGAAATAGGGCACGACCTTGCCGTAGGTAGAGAAGAAGTACAGGCCGTCCGCCTTGAAGTAATAGGCGTCGATGTCGGTGTTGGTCTTGCAGACCCCCTCGGTGGTGTCGAAGTAGTTGGTCTGGACCGTGGCGTAGGTGAGCAGGCCCTCCACAGCCCAGTGCTCCGTGAACTGGTGGGAGGCGCTCATGCCGAAGAAGGGGGCGTTGTCCACGTTCTGCTCCCCCTCGAAGAAATACCCGCCCCCCACCACGCCCATGGTGTAGGAGCCCGGCGCCTGGTGGGCCCACGAGGTTTCCGCTCCCACGGCCGCCAACAAAAGGGCGGCGGCGATCAAGCACATTCTGCCTTGTTTCATGGTCCCTCTCTCCATCCTCGATGTGCGGCCGGCCGGATCAGCGATCCGACAGCCCACCGATGAAGCATCCGCCGCTGTCGCAGTCCACGCAGGCCGTCACCCGGATGGTCTGCTGCTTGGTGGAAACCGACCCGTCCGCGTCGGTCACCGTGAGGGTGACCACGTAGGTGCCGGGGGCGTTGAAGGTGAACACCGGGTTGGGGGCGTTGGAGGTCCCCAGGCCGGCGAAGTCCCAGTTCCAGGCCACGATGGGGTCCGTGGTGGTGATGGAGTTATCGGTGAAGTGGATGGCCGTGCCCTCGGTGAAGGAACTCGAGGCCGGCATGGGCGGCGTGAAATCCGCCACCGGAGCCATGTCCGCCACGGTTACCACGGCCGAGGCCAGGGACTGGGCCAGCCCGTCGGAGACCCGCACCCACACGGTATAGACCCCGTCGTTGGGCCAGGTCCAGCTGGGACGGCCTCCCGTGGCATCCCCGAAGACCCCGTCGTTGTCCATGTCCCAGGAGAAGGACAGGGGGTCGCCGTCCGGGTCCATGGAGGCCATGGCGGAAAAGGCCAGGGCCAGGGATTCGTCCGTGGCGTAGGGCCCGCCCGCATCGGCCACCGGCGGCAGGTTGGCCCCCACCGGCACCACGGTCACCACCAGGAAGTCGGCCCCCACTCCGCCGTCGTCGTCCGTCACGGTGAGGGTCACGGTGTACGACCCGGCCGAAGCAAAGGCGTGGCTTACGGTCAGGCTGCCCGCGCCCGAAGCACCATCCCCGAAATCCCAGGCCATGGTGTGGGTGTCCGCAGTGCCCGGGTCCGTGAAGCTCCCGGCGAAATTCACCAAATTGCCCTCCACCGCGCCCTGGCCCGGCCCCGCGTCCACCACCGGGGCCACATTGGCCACGGTCACCAAAAGCGTGGCCGTGTCCGTGGCGCCAAAGGAATCCGTGACCCGCACGGCCACGGTGTAGGCCCCGTTGTCGGCAAAGGCATGGGAGGCCGTGGCCCCCGTGACCCCCGAGGCGTTGAAGGCCCCGTCAAAATCCCAATCCCACTCGTAGCCCGTGACCAGATAGGGATTGGAGGCCGTGGACCCCGAGGCGTCGAAATTTCCAGCCTGACCCTCGTCCAGAACCGCATCCCCGGAGACGGCGGCCAAAAGCGAATGCACGGCCACCGTGCGGGTCACGGCCGATGTGGAGCCGTCGGCGTCCGTCACGGTCAGGGTCACGGGGAGCGCCCCTGCCGTGGTGAAGGTGAAGGCCGGACTGGCCGCCGCGCTCGTGCCCTGACCAGCGAAATCCCAGGCCCAGCCCGTGATGGCGTCGAGCGGCGTGGTGGAAAGATCCGTGAACTGGACCGGGCTCCCCAGTTCGGAGACCGCCGGGGCGAACCCGAAGGCCGCCGTGGGCGCCAGATCCGCCACGTTTACCACGGCGGTGTCCGTGTCCGCAGCCAGTCCATCCCAGACCCTGAGGCCCACGGTGTAGGTTCCGTCGGCGTTGAACGTCTGGTTCACGGTGACCCCCGTGGCGTCATCGTACTGGCCGTCATTGTCCAGATCCCAGGCAAAGGTCAGCGTGTTGCCGTCCGGGTCCGAGGAGGCCGTGGCATCCAGGAGCACGGACACGCCCTCGTCCACGGCGTAAGGTCCGCCCGCGTCCGCCACGGGCGGATTGTTGGGCACGAGATCGATCTGCACGGTAGCCGTGGCCATGGACGTGGAGCCGTCCTCGTCCGTCACCGTGAGGCTGGCCGTGTAATTCGCCGCCCCGAAATAGGTGTGGGACGGGTTTTGGTCCGTGGAGGCCTGGCCGTCCCCGAAGTCCCAGGCCCAGG
>JAHJUF010000165.1 GCA_018829095.1 Pseudomonadota bacterium
CATCAGCCCCGGCAAAAGGATGAATGAGAGGGCCTCACTCCCCCGGGAGGAAAATCATGAAGAATCCCCGGGAAACCCCGGCACCGGGCCCGGCCCGGCCGTCCCTGGCCGCCTGGGGCTGGCCCGAAATCCGCACACCCCGGACCTCGCCTTCTCCCGGAGAGCCGCCTTTGTGATGATCCTGGTTCCTGTTTTCCTCCTTGCCCTGGCCCTGGTTCCCCGGGCCGTCTGCCCCCCCCGCCGCCCATCATTCCCTCCTCCTCCTGTTGAGGCATGGGAAGAAATCCCGCCTGTCCCCCTTTTTTCAAAGGGGATGACCCGGCTTGGGCCGCGCGCAAAAATCACCACCTTTCCGGCATTCGCTCCAACCTATCGAAAACGAACGCTTTCATTGAAGGTTGCACGATGGAGCCGTTCCCCCCCCCCAATCGGTTTGCCCGGTTTTCTTGTTTGGTGGAGAGGCAACAAGTCGTCATCCCGGCGAAGCTCGTCCCCCGCGAAAGCGGGGAGCCGGGAGCCAGGATATTTTTAACGCCCTGAAATAACAGGATTCCCGATTTCGCTGGAATGACGGATGGGGTGAATTCCGGATTTTTTGCATGACCATCCTGTTTGACACCGCGCCGCCCTCCCGGCATAGTGGCAAGCGATTTCATAGCCGAACCCCCGAGGGAGTATTTCGTGAAGATCATCATTGTGGGCGCTGGGCAGGTGGGTTTCAATGTGGCAAGCCGCCTGGCCACCGAAAACAAGGAAGTCGTGGTGGTGGACCGGGACGCCGCGGCCCTGAAACTGGTGTCCGAGCAGTTGGACGTCCAGACCGTGGAGGGCTCGGGGTCCAGCCCGGCCGTGCTCCAGGAGGCGGGCGTCCAGGCTGCGGACATCCTCCTGGCCGTGACGGACTCGGATGAAACCAACCTGGTGTCCTGCCTGTTCGCGGACATGCTCTCCCCGGCCACCAAAAAGCTGGTCCGCCTGAGAAACGATGACTACACGAACTTCGAGAACAACCTCAAGGAGCGCCCCCCTCACATCGACACGATCATCAACCCGGAGTTGGAACTGGTTCGCACGGTCCAGCGCCTTTTGGACGTGCCCGGCGCCGTGGACGTGGCCGAGTTCGCGGACGGCCGCTTAAAACTCATCGGCGTGCGCCTGGGGCCGGGGTCGCCCCTGGCGGGCAAGCACCTGTGGGAGCTTCCCCGGAAGACAGGAGGCTACGGATTCCTCATCGCGGCCATCGTCCGGGAGGAGGAACTCATCATCCCCACGGGCCGGGATGTGCTGAAAGCCGGGGACCTGGTCTATTTTGTCACGGAACAGAACCGGGTGTTCGAGGCCCTTTCCCTTTTCGACATCAAGGCGGAAACCGTGCGGAGGGCCCTGGTGGTGGGCGGGGGGCGCATCGGCTTCCGCCTGGCCAAGGCCTTGGAAGAAAAGAACATCTACACCAAGATCATCGAAAAGGACCCCCGCCGGGCCAACGAACTGGCCGAGAACCTGAACCGGGTCATCGTGCTCCAGGGGGACGGGTCGGACCAGAGCCTTTTGTCCGAGGAGAACGTCCAGGATATGGACGTGGTCATCACCGTCACCAGCGACGAGGAGACCAACATCCTCATCTCCCTGCTGGCCCGGCGAATGGGAGTGGGCAAGGCCATCACCCTCATCAACCGGTTCGCCTACCTCCCCCTGGTGGCGGCCATCGGCATCGAGCATGTCATCAGCCCCCGGCTTTCGGCCGTGAACACCATCCTCCAGCACGTGCGCCGGGGCAACGTGCTCACCTCCGTGTCCCTGAAGGGCGAACAGGCCGAGGCCATGGAAGCGGTGGCCATGGAAACCTCGGACGTGGTGGGCAAGCCCCTGAAGAACATCGACTTTCCCAAGGGCGCCCTGGTGATGGCCATCTTCCGGGGCCAGGAGGTCATCATCCCCTCGGGGGATTCCGTGATCCATCCCATGGACCGCATTGTGATCCTTTCCACCCAGAAGGCCATTTCCAAGGTGGAGAAGGCCCTGGCTGTGAAGCTGGAGTTTTTCTAATGCGATGGGGCCACGTCACGGCCCTGGTGGGCCTTCTCACCTTCTTCGTGGGTCTTTCCATGATCCTGCCCCTGGGCTGTTCCCTGTACTTCCGGGAAGGGGAGGCGGCCCGGGTCCTATTGGTGAGCATGGGGATCACCCTGGGGTGCGGGGCGCTCTTGTACGGGCCGACCAGGAAGAGCGCCTCGGAGGCCCTTTCCCACCGGGAGGGCATGGCCATCGTCACCCTGGGCTGGATTTCCGTGGGGGTGTTCGGGGCCATCCCCTTCCACCTGGGGGACGTGTTCCCCTCCTTTGTGGACAGCCTCTTCGAGTCCGTGTCCGGATTCACCACCACCGGGTCCTCCCTGCTTTCCAACATCGAGGCCCTGCCCCGGGGCCTCCTCCTCTGGCGGAGCCTCATCCAGTGGCTGGGGGGCATGGGCATCATCGTCCTTTCCCTGGCCATCCTGCCTTTCCTGGGGGTGGGGGGCATGCAGCTCTACAAGGCCGAGGTCCCCAGTCCCGTGCCAGACAAGCTGAAACCCCGCATCCGGGACACGGCGACCGTGCTGTGGAAGGTGTACCTCCTGTTCACGGCCGCCCAGGTGCTCCTCCTGATGCTGGGGAACATGAACCTCTTCGACGCGGTCTGCCACGCTTTCACCACCATGCCCACCGGCGGGTTCTCCACCCGGAACGTCTCGGTCATGTCCTTTCATAGCGCCTGGGTGGACGGGGTGATGGTGGTTTTCATGCTCCTGGCCGGAGTGAACTTCTCCCTCCATTACCAAATGCTCAAGGGCCGGCCGAAGGTTCTTTGGCGGGACCCTGAAGCCCGGTTCTTCCTGGGGCTCGTCCTGGTCCTGATCGCGGCTGTCACCGTGAACGTCCACGGGGTGGTGTACGAGAGCCTCTCTTCGGCCTTCCGGTACGCCTCCTTCCAGGTGGTTTCCATCCTCACCACCACAGGGTATGTCACCGCTGACTACGAACGCTGGCCCGCCTTTTCCCAGATCGTGCTGGTCCTCTGCATGTTCGTGGGGGCCTCGGCCGGCTCCACGGGAGGCGGCATAAAGTGCCTGCGGGTCATGCTCCTTTTCAAGTACGCCTACCGGGAGCTTTTCCGCCTGGTGCACCCCCGGTCCGTTTCCCCGGTGAAGCTGGGAGGCCGCGTGGTGCCCGAGGCCGTCCTTTCCTCCATCTGCGGTTTCTTCCTGGCCTATGTGGGCCTTTTCGCCATCTGTTCCGTCCTGCTTTCTTCCATGGGAGTGGACCTCCTCACCAGCCTGTCCGCCGTGGCCGCCACCATGGGAAACATCGGCCCTGGGCTCGCGGGCGTGGGGCCCATGGACAACTTTTCCATGATCCCCCTGGCGGGCAAATGGCTCCTCATCTTCTGCATGCTCCTGGGCCGCCTGGAGATCTATACGGTCATCATCCTCCTGGTGCCCGAATTTTGGCGCAAATAGCCCTGCCCGCGAATCCCGCGCTTGACACCGCCCGGACAAACCAGTAAGCAATATCTTTTCCATTCCGGGGGCAGCCCCCGGAGTTCATCCTTGCTCCCCACGAGGGGGGCTTTTAGCCAGAAGGAGGGACCATGAGACGTTACGAGACCGTGTTCATCGCGGATCCGGACATTCCGGAGGAGAACCGCGTGGCGCTCTTCGAGCGCCTGAAGGGGCTCATCGAGACCGATGAAAACTTCATCATCCGGTTCGATGAGTGGGGCGTCCGCAAGACGGCCTACGAGATCAAGAAAAAGAAGCGGGGGTTTTACGTCCTGGCGGAGTACACGGGAATGGGCGACCTGGTCCAGGAGTTGGAGCGCGTCATGCGCATCGACGACCGGGTGTTGAAGTTCCTCACGGTCCTGAAGGACGAGGACGCCAACCCCGAGGCCATCCGCGAGGAAATGGCCCGGGAAGAGGCGGAGAAGGAGGCCAAGGAGCTTGAGCGCGCCGAGGCCAAGGCCGCAGCGGAAGCCCGGAAGGCCGAGGCTGAGGCCGAAGCCGAAGCCACCGCCGTTGCCGAAGCCGCCAAGGCTGCGGAAGAGGGCGAGGCCGTCCAGGCCGAGGAAGAGGACAGTGCCGCCCCGGAAGAGGCGGACGCCTCCTCCGAGGAATCCGGCGACGAATCCGAAACCCCCGTTGAAGATCCCAAGGAGTAAGTCATGGCCATCCGACCCGTTAACAGGAGAAAGCGCGTTTTTCATCGCCGGAAGGTCTGCCGTTTCTGCGCGGACAAGTCCATGAACATCGATTACAAGGAGACCCGGACCCTCCGGTACTTCACCACGGACCGGGGCAAGATCGTTCCCCGGCGGATATCCGGAACCTGCGCCAAGCATCAGCGCGCCCTGACCACGGCCATCAAGCGGGCGCGGCATATCGCTCTCATGCCCTTTGTGGGAAACGTGCCTGACTAGCCCTCGCCGGGGCGGCGGGGTGTTTTATGATTTCCGAAACGGGCAAGGCTGGCATCATCACCCTGAGTTTCGTGGCCGTGGTACTCCACGTGCCTGTCATCGGGGCGGCCCTGTCCATGTTTCTGCCCCTCCCGCTCCTGTTTTACCGGTCCCGGTTGGGAAGAACCGGGGGAGGGGCGATCCTGGCCGTTGGCGTGGTTTTCGTTTTGGCCGCCACTGCGGGAGGCCCCTCCCGCATAGAGGGCCTCCTGTATTCCGGCCTCCTGCTTCTGGGGTTTTTTCAGGCTGAACTCCTGGAAAAGCGGTTCCCCGTGGCCTGGGTGGTGGGCGCTTCCGCCCTGGGAGCCCTGATGGCCGGAGCCCTGGCCTTCTGGATCGTCCAGTCCGCCACGGGCGGGGCCCTGGTGGAGGATTACCGGGCGTCCCTGGCGGCCGCCCTGGACATGGTCCTGGCTGCCCAGAAAGATGTGGGGGCGGATCTGTCCCGCCAGATGTTCCTGGAGGAAAACCGGGAACTCATCCTTACGGGATGGATAAGGCTTTCCCCCGCCCTGGCGGGTGTGTGGACCCTGGTGGCCGCCTGGGTGAATTTCCTGGTGGCCCGGCGCCTTTTCGCAGTCCGGGGCATGGCCTTTCCCGCTTACGGGCCCCTGGACCGGTGGAAGGCCCCCGAGCATTTGGTCTGGGCCGCTATCGCCAGCGTTGCACTGGCCCTGTTGGAGTCCACGAGGGTCGTGGGCCTCTCGGGGATCATGATCCTGGGAACGGTCTATTTTTTCCAGGGCATAGCGGTCATCGAATACTGGATGAAGAAAAAGAACGCCCCCCGGGCGTTGAGGTTTTTCGCCTACGTAATCATCGTGCTGCAGCAGATTCTGATCCTGTTGGTGGCGGTCATGGGTTTTTTCGACCTGTGGGCCGACTTCAGGAGGCTGAGGAAAACGGAGGAACCCCAATGAAGCTCATTCTTACCAAAACGGTGGACCCCCTGGGCATCGTGGGTCAGGAAGTTGAAGTCAAGGCGGGATACGCCAGAAACTACCTCCTGCCCAAGAAACTGGCCGTGCACGCGACCCAGGCCAACATGAAGTTGCTGGCCAAGAAGCGCGTCCAGTGGGAACAAAAGGTGGCCAAGGAAACGGAGCAGGCCAGGGAGGCGGCCGCCCGCATGGCCGATGTGACCGTGACCTTGAAAGCCAAGGTTTCCGAGGGGGACAAACTCTACGGATCGGTCAACAGGAGGGATATCCTTGCCGCCCTGGCGGAACAGGGTTTCGTGGTGGAGCGCAAGCAGATCCTTTTGGCCGAACCCATCAAGTCCCTGGGCGAGTACCAGGTGCCCGTGCGGCTGTACAAGGATGTCGAGCCCGAGATCACCGTGATCGTCGCGCCGCAGGAATAACATCCGGACGCCTTGTTCCCGGCCCCGCCCCGTCCCCAGGACCCCGGGCGGGGCCGGGAAGACCCTCTGAAAAATCCGGCCTGCCCTCCTTGTTCATCGGGGCCGGATAAGGTAGTCTCTGCCCGGAGTCCGGCCTGCTCCCGGCGGATTTTGCAGCCGCTATGGCCGTTGCCGTAACGCGCCGAATCCATTTCAGAAAATCGTTTTTTTTTATCGGCCCGCCGCCCGGCGGGATCCGTTGAGGTGAACCCGTGCCCCCGAAATTCATGGACAAGCCCAGGATCAACTACAAGGATTACGCGGACAAGGTGCCGCCCAACAGCGTCGAGGCCGAGGAATCGCTTTTATCCGCCATCTTGAACGAGAGCCAGACCCTGCTTTCCGTGGCCGAGATCGTGAAGTCCGAGGACTTTTACCATCAAGGCCATGCGGCCATCTTTCAGGCCATGTTGGACCTGTTCAACGCCAACCTGCCCGTGGATCTGGTGACGGTCCACGAAAAGCTCCTCCAGGACAAAAAGGGTGAAACCGCCGGAGGCCCGGCCTATCTGTCCCGCCTGGTGGATCAAATCCCCATGTCGGTGAACGCGCCCCACTACGCCCATATCATCCGGGAAAAGGCGATCCTGCGGGGCCTCATCGAAGCCTGCCATAAAGTGATCCACACCTGCCATGAGGCATCGGAAGATGTGCCGGAAATCATGGACTTCGCCGAAAGCGAGATCTTCAAGGTCACGGAAAAGCGGGTCAAGGAGAGCATCACCCCCATCCATACCCTCATCAACCGGGGTCTGGCCGAGCTTTCCAAGCGCAGCAAAAACCGGGCCCTGGTCACGGGCGTGCCCACGGGTTTCTCCCGCCTGGACCAGCTCACCTCCGGGCTCCAGCCCTCGGACCTCCTCATCCTGGCGGCCCGGCCGGGCATGGGCAAAACCGCCCTGGCCCTGAACATCGCCCGGAACGCGGCCCTGGAAGGCGGCGTTCCCGTGCTTATCTTCTCTCTGGAGATGAGCAACGAGCAATTGGCCATCCGCATGCTCTGCTCCGAGGCCCGGGTGGATTCCACCCGTGTCCGGGGCGGATTCCTCACCGGGGATGACCACGACAAGCTGGTGAACGCCGGGGACAAGCTGTTCAAGGCGCCCATCTTCATTGACGACTCCCCGGTGCTCACGTCCCTGGAGGTCCGGGCCAAGGCCCGGCGGCTGAAAAAGAGCGAGGGCGGCCTGGGGCTGATCATCATCGACTACCTCCAGCTCATGAAGGGCCCTCCGAAGATCGAGCGCAGGGAACTGGAGATCTCCGAGATTTCCCGGTCCCTGAAGTCCCTGGCCAAGGAGCTGCACGTTCCCGTGCTGGCGCTTTCCCAGTTGAACCGCAAGGTGGAGG
>JAHJUF010000023.1 GCA_018829095.1 Pseudomonadota bacterium
ATCTTGGAAACCACGCCGGCGCCCACGGTGCGGCCGCCTTCGCGAACAGCGAAGCGCAGGCCCTCTTCCATGGCGATAGGCGTGATAAGGGCACCCTCGACCTTTACATTGTCGCCGGGCATCACCATCTCAACGCCTTCGGGCAGCGTCACAATGCCCGTCACGTCCGTGGTCCGGAAGTAAAACTGGGGACGGTAGCCCGTGAAGAAAGGCGTATGACGGCCACCTTCCTCCTTGGACAGGATGTACACCTCAGCCTCGAACTTCGTGTGCGGCGTGATGCTCTTGGGCTTGGCAACCACCTGGCCCCGCTCCACCTCTTCGCGCTTGGTCCCGCGGAGAAGAACGCCGATGTTGTCTCCGGCGCGCCCCTCGTCCAGGATCTTGCGGAACATCTCCACGCCCGTGCACACCGTCTTGATGGTGGGACGGATGCCCACGATTTCCACTTCCTCACCGATCCGCACGATCCCCCGCTCCGCCCGGCCCGTCACAACCGTGCCGCGGCCGGAAATGGAGAACACGTCCTCGATGGGCATCAGGAAGGGCTTCTCCGTGTCGCGCACCGGCTCCGGGATGAAGGAGTCGATGGCGTCCATGAGCTCGAAGATGCACTTGACGTCCGGGCTGTCCGTGCTGTCAGCCTCCAGGGCCTTCAACGCGCTACCCTTAATAATGGGCGTATCGTCGCCGGGGAAATCGTACTTGTCCAGAAGCTCCCGAAGCTCCAGCTCCACCAGCTCGATGAGCTCCGGGTCGTCCACCATGTCCACCTTGTTCAAAAAGACCACGATGCGGGGAACGCCCACCTGGCGGGCCAGAAGGATGTGCTCACGCGTCTGGGGCATGGGGCCGTCGTCCGCGCCCACCACCAGGATCGCGCCGTCCATCTGGGCCGCGCCCGTGATCATATTCTTGATGTAGTCCGCGTGACCCGGGCAGTCCACGTGCGCATAGTGGCGGTTTGCGGTTTCGTATTCCACGTGGGCCGTGGCGATTGTGATGCCCCGGGCTTTCTCCTCAGGCGCCTTGTCGATCTGGTCGAAAGGCACGAAAGTCGACCATCCCTTGGCAGCCATGGTCTTGGTGATGGCTGCGGTGAGGGTCGTCTTGCCGTGGTCGATGTGCCCGATGGTCCCCACGTTCACGTGCGGTTTCTTGCGCTCGAACTTTTGCTTGGCCATGGTCCCTACTCCTTGTTCCGGCTTACCACCGGTAATGCGCGAAGGCCTTGTTGGCCTCGGCCATCCTGTGGGTATCTTCTTTTTTCTTGACCGCCGCGCCCCGGTGACTGGCCGCGTCCAGCAACTCAGCGGCCAGCTTGGCCGCCATGCTCTTTTCCGGACGCTTGCGGGCGAAACTCATGATCCACCGCATGGCCAAAGCGACCCGCCGGTTATTGCGGACCTCCGTGGGAACCTGGTAAGTGGACCCACCCACGCGCCGGCTTTTGACCTCGAGCATGGGTTTCACGTTGCCAAGGGCCTTCTCGAAGACCTCCAGGGGATTTTCCTTGGAACGCTTCTCAACAAGCTCGAAAGCGTCGTAAACGATCCCCTCGGCGGTACTCTTTTTCCCGTCGTGCATGATGACATTGACGAACTTGGCCAACGTCTTGGAATTGTACCGGCTGTCAGGTAGAATGTCCCGCACCGGAACTTCGCGTCTCCTGGGCATTTTGCCTCTCCTGAAAAGCTACTTGGGCCTTTTCGCCCCGTAATGGGAACGGCCCTGCCGACGATCCGTGACACCGATGGAATCCAACGTGCCTCGCACGATATGGTACCTTACACCCGGAAGGTCCTTCACACGGCCTCCGCGAACCAGCACCACCGAGTGCTCCTGGAGATTATGCCCCACGCCCGGGATGTAGGCCGTGACCTCCACGCCCGTGGTAAGCCGTACGCGGGCCACCCTCCGGAGAGCGGAGTTGGGTTTTTTCGGCGTGGTGGTGTACACCCTGGTGCAGACCCCTCGTTTTTGGGGCGAGCCCTTCAGGGCTGGCGTGTTCTTCTTCTTCGCCACCCGCTGCCTGCCGTTTCTCACCAGTTGGTTAATCGTGGGCATTTACGCTTCCTTGATGGTCTGGTTAGGCCCCCCCTTTTCGGCGCGAACCGGGGAGGGTTTAAAAAGAAAACTTTTATAGGTACTTTGGGCTTTTGTCAAGCCCCTACATGGGTTCCACATCCACTTCCATCATGGCCAGGGCCTCGGCCACGTCACTATCGTCGGCCGGGACCTCCTCCTGCTCCAGGGCGATCTCCACCCGGGAATATTCAGGCACTCCGGTGCCCGCAGGAATGATCCGGCCCATAATGACATTTTCCTTCAATCCCCGTAACTTATCCACCGCCCCCGCGATAGCTGCCTCGGTGAGGACCTTGGTGGTCTCCTGGAAGGAGGCTGCGGAGATGAAACTCTCCGTGGAAAGGGACGCCTTGGTGATGCCCAGGATGAGGGCCTCGGCTGTGGCGGGTTTCTTGCCCTCGGCCATCATTTTCTTGTTGATCGCCGCGAAGGTGCCCCGTTCCACCTGCTCCTCGGGAATGAAGTCCGTGTCCCCCACCTCGAGCACCCGGACGCAACGCATCATCTGGCGCACGATGACCTCGATGTGCTTGTCGTTGATACGCACACCCTGGAGGCGGTACACCTCCTGGACCTCGTCCACCAGGTAACGGGCCAGGGCCACCTCTCCCTGGATATTCAGGATGTCCTGGGGGTTGGCCGCGCCGCCCATCAGGGGCTCGCCGGACCGGACGTAGTCGCCCTCGTACACGTTGATATGCCGGCCCCGGGGAATGAGGTACTCCCGCTTGTCGCCGACCCCGGCCGGAGTGACGGTCACCTTCTGCTTGCCCTTGGTGCCCTTGGCCACGGATACGAACCCGTTGATCTCCGACAGGATGGCCGTCTCCTTGGGTTTCCGGACCTCGAAGAGTTCCGCCACCCGGGGCAGACCGCCGGTGATGTCCTTGGTCTTGGTGGTGGCCCGGGGCAGCTTGGCGATGATGTCGCCGG
>JAHJUF010000166.1 GCA_018829095.1 Pseudomonadota bacterium
CGGCGCGGGCTGCGGCTGCCACGAGTCCCGGGACGTGGGCGTCTACCGTCTCCACCCCTGTTCCCACGCCTGCCTCTACTGCTACGCCAACCCCAGGTTCCCGTAAAAACCCGCCCGCCCTTTCAGGCCACCCTTTATACCGCCGCCACTTTTCAAGCCAGGCCCCCCCCCTTTTTCAAAGGGGGGGATTCTGCCGCCCCGCTTTCAGCAACCGTCCTGTCTTGGAGGCAGGTACGCATAAACCGGATAAACCAAAAAAAGCCCCGGACCGGTGATGGTCCGGGGCTTTTTCCGTTTTTGTGCGGGGCGGTTGCCTTAACTTTTTGATGGAGATGCAAAAAGTCGTCATCCCGGCGAAGGCCGGGATCCAGGGCTTTTTAACGCCTTGAAATAACGGGATTCCGGCCTTCGCCGGAATGACGGGTGGGTGAATTTCGGACTTTTTGCATGACCATCCTTTTTGAAAAGGAAGATCCCCCAGGCCAGGTGGCCCTTTTTTCCGCCATTGACCCAATTTCCCAGGCCGGTCTTCATGCGCTCCACGTTTCCCGGGAGCAGACCTTGCCCAGGGTCTCCAGGTGGATACGGGTGAGAATGGGGTCCGGGCCTAGGCTTCCCTGGAGCCAGAAACAGGGCGATGCGGTCGTGGACCCGGAGAGCCTCGAGCCCGCAATCCGGGGCCCGGACTCCCGCCACCCCGCCACCCCGCCTTCCCCTTCCACGGTCAGGCTCTTGTCCAGACATGCCTTTTTGGGGATGCCGCCCGTAAAAGGCTCTCGGCTGTTCGCCGGAAATCACGCCGTAAGGCGGGGGCACCTCCTCCGAGATTTTGGCCACCTTGTCCGGGTTGTAGAGCCTTAAATGAAACAATTTCCTGCGTGCTTTTTTCCCCTCCAACGGGTGCTTCGGAACCTGCCTAGTAGCGGTAGTGATCCGGCTTGTAAGGGCCGTCCTGGCTGACCCCGATGTACTCGGCCTGCGCGGGGGTCAGCCGGGTGAGCCTGGCCCCCAGCTTGGCCAGGTGCAGCCGGGCCACCTCTTCGTCCAGTTCCTTGGACAAGGTGGTGACGCCCACAGGGCCGGGGTTCTGCCAGAGCTCGATCTGGGCCAGGGTCTGGTTGGTGAAGGAGTTGGACATGACGAAGCTGGGGTGGCCCGTGGCGCAACCCAGGTTCACCAGGCGCCCCTCGGCCAGGAGGTAGATGCAGTGGCCGTCGGGAAAGGCGTACTTGTCCACCTGGGGCTTGATGTTGGTGTGCTGGATTCCGGGCCAGGCGTAGAGCTTCTCCACCTGGATCTCGTTGTCGAAGTGGCCGATGTTGCAGACGATGGCCTGGTCCTTCATCCGGCTCATGTGCTCGGCGGTGATGACGTCGCAGTTGCCCGTGGTGGTGACGTAGATGTCGCCGTATTCCAGGGCGTCCTCCATGGTCATGACGGAGTACCCGGCCATGCAGGCCTGGAGCGCGCAGATGGGGTCGATCTCCGTGACGATGACCCGGGCGCGGTGGGCGGCCAGGGCCTCGGCCGAGCCCTTGCCCACGTCGCCGTAGCCGCAGACCACGGCGGTCTTGCCCGCCACCATCACGTCCGTGGCCCGCTTGATGCCGTCCACCAGGGACTCCCGGCAACCGAAGATGTTGTCGAACTTGCTCTTGGTCACCGAGTCGTTCACGTTGATGGCCCGGACCAGGAGCGAGCCTTCCTTCTGCATCTGGTAGAGGCGGTGGACGCCCGTGGTGGTCTCCTCGGACACGCCCTTCCAGTCCGCCACCACCCGGTGCCAGAACCCGGGGTCCTCCTTCAGGGTCTGGCGGAGTACGTCGTTGACGATCTTTAGCTCCTTGTTGTCCGTGGGCTCGTCCAGGATGGCAGGCTTGTCCTCGGCCTGAAAGCCCCGGTGGATGAGCAGAGTGGCGTCGCCGCCGTCGTCCACGATGAGCTGGGGGCCTTTTCCGTCCGGCCAGGTGATGGCCTTTTTGGTGCACCACCAGTACTCCTCCAGGGTCTCGCCCTTCCAGGCAAAAACCGGCACCCCCGCCTCGGCGATGGCCGCGGCCGCGTGGTCCTGGGTGGAGAAGATGTTGCACGAGGCCCAGCGCACGTCCGCCCCCAGTTCCACCAGGGTTTCGATCAACACGGCGGTCTGGATGGTCATGTGCAGGCTCCCGGCCACCCGGGCTCCGGCCAGGGACTTCTGGGGGCCGTATTTTTCCCGGGTGGCCATGAGGCCGGGCATCTCGTGCTCGGCCATGGCGATTTCCTTGCGGCCCAGGTCCGCGAGCCCCAAGTCCCGGACCTTATAGTCCTGCGATGCGTTTATCGTGGTCATGTCGAGGTCTTCCTCCCTGGCGCGGAAAAGTACTCCCCGCGCGGAATATGGATTCACGGTTCCGGATGAACGAAAAATCAGGCTTCGGCGACCCGAGTGGATCATCTCCGCCATCGAAGTCAAAAGCCTGTATTATAGCAAAATGCGTTCCAAAAGAAAATCGGAATGGCGCAGAAATTTGTTTTATGGGCTGCTCCCAAAAAGGATTTCGCCATGAGAGGGATTCCGGATTTTTGGCAGCCTCATCATCCCGATTCAAAATAGGCGTTGACGAATTCAAACAGATGTTTTAATCATTTGTTTAGCACAGAAAAAGAAAGGCATGACATGGGCCAGATGGAGGAAAAATCCACCCGGGACCGGATTCTGGAGGCTGCCGGGGAAATCTTCGGCCTCCAGGGGTTCAAGGCCGCCACCGTGCGGGACATCTGCCGGAAGGCCGGGGTGAACGTGGCCTTGGTGAACTACCACTTCGGAAGCAAGGAGAACCTCTACCGGGAACTGGGCCGGGATCTCGTGACCCAAACCTTTTCCCGTTTCCCCGTGGACGTGTTCGATCCGGATGCACCGGCCGAGGTCCGCCTCCGGGCCTTTGTCCATGCCACCCTGTCACGCCTCCTCTCCCCGGGAGGGCTAACGGGCTACCCTGGCCGTGGGCAACTCATGGCCCGGGAGTTGGCCGACCCCTCCCCCATCCTGGACAACCTTGTGGAGGATTTCATACGGCCCACTGCCCAGGTCCTGGCAGGTATAGTGGCCGAACTCCTTGGCCCGGAAGCAAGAGACCGGGACGTGATGAAGGGCCAAATCTCGGTCATCGGCCAATGCTCCCACTACGCCGTGGCCCGGCCGCTCATCACCCGGCTCTTTGCCTTTGACCCCTCGGACCAGCAAAACATCGAAGACCTTGCCGACCACGTGACCCGTTTTTCCCTGGCTGGCCTGGCAAGCATGCGCCAACGCCTGGAACACCCTACCGAAAAGCCCTCCGACCCTTCCCGGAACAAGGGAGACTGACATGAAGAAACGCCTCCGCATCCTGATCCCCGTGGTGTTGATCGCCATCGCGCTCATCGTCTGGAACCAGCGGTTCCGGGATGGCCGGGACCCGGATAACGTGATGATTTCCGGCAATATCGAGGTGACCCAGGTGGATCTGGGCTTCAAGATCCCCGGGCGGCTGGCCGAAAGGGCCGTGGACGAGGGGGGCCGGGTGGCCGCGGGCCAGCTGGTGGGCCGCCTGGACGACAGCGACTACGCGCTCCAGGAGAAGAAGGCCGCCGCGGACCTGGAATACGCCCGGGCCGTGCTGGCGGAACTCCTGGCCGGAAGCCGGCCCCAGGAGAAGGCCCGGGCCGCCGGGCGGGTGGAGCAGATGCGCCAGGCCCTCCTGGACCTGGAAAAGGGAAGCCGGACCCAGGAGGTCGCCGGGGCCTTCGCGGACCTGGAACGGGCCATGGCCGGGGAGGAGGCTGCCCAAAGCCGTCTGGTGCTGGCCCGGGCCGACTTTGACCGCTACTCGGCGGTCCATGATCAGGGGGGCATCAGCGACCAGGCCTTCCAGTCCCAACTCACCCGCCTGGAAACCACCCAAAGCGCCCTTCGGGAGGCCGCGGCCGCCGCCCGGGCCGCCGGGGAGCGCCTGAGCCTGGTGGAGGAGGGCCCCCGGAACGAAAAGATCCGCCAGGCCCGGGCCGCCCTGGACCAGGCCCGGGCGGAATACGAACTGGTGGCTGAAGGCCCCCGGCCGGAGACCATCGCCCAGGCCCGGGCCCGGGTGACCGCAGCCGAACAGGGCCTGGCCCTGGCCCGCCAGACCCTGGCCGACACCCGGCTCCATTCCCCCATGAACGGCCTGGTCCTGTCCAAGTCCGCCGAGCCCGGGGCCTGGCTTGCCCCCGGCTCGCCCGTGGTGACCGTGGCCCGCACGGACCGGGTCTGGGTCCGGGCCTTTGTGAGCGAAACGGATCTGGGCCGCCTGACCCCGGGCTCCGAGGCGGAAGTCGTGACGGACGCCTTTCCGGACCGGACCTGGACCGGCCGCCTGGGCTACATCGCCGGAGAGGCCGAGTTCACCCCCAAGGCGGTCCAGACCTTTGAGGAGAGGGTGAACCTCATGTACCGGATCAAGGTGGACGTGGACAACCCGGACGGCCTGCTGAAACCCGGCATGCCCGCCGACATCAGGATTCCGGTGAAACCGTGAACGACTCCCCACCCATCCTGGAGGCCCGGGGCCTGACCCGGCGTTTCGGGGACCTCACGGCCGTGGACAACCTCTCCCTGTCCGTGGGCCGGGGGGAGATCTACGGACTGGTGGGCCCGGACGGGGCCGGGAAGAGCACCGCCCTGCGCATGCTGGCCGGGATCCTGACCATCACCGGCGGCGAGGCCCAGGTGGCGGGCTGCGGCCTGCCGGGCAACGAAACCGGCGTCAAGAACCACATCGCCTACATGAGCCAGCGTTTCGGCCTGTACCCGGACCTCACGGTGGCCGAGAACGTGGATTTTTACGCGGACCTCTACGGAGCGCCCAGAAAGGGTCGCCAGGAGCGGGTGGACGAACTCCTGGACTTCTCCAACATGCGCCCCTTCCGAAAGCGCCAGGCCGGGAAGCTCTCCGGGGGCATGAAGCAAAAGCTCCAGCTGGTCTGCGCCCTGATTCACACCCCCGAGGTGCTCCTTCTGGATGAACCAACCAACGGAGTGGACCCGGTCTCCCGCCGGGACTTCTGGCGCATCCTCTACCGCCTGTTGGGCCAGGGGGTGGCCATCCTGGTGACCACCGCCTACCTGGACGAGGCTGAACGCTGCTCCCGGGTGGGGCTCCTGAACCAGGGCCGGCTTTTGGCCGAGGGCACCCCCGGGGAAATCCGCCGGTCCATGGGAACGGACATCCTGGCCGTGCGAACCCCCAGGGCCTGGGAGGCCAGCCGGATCTTGCGGCGCGGGCTGGCCGGGGCTCGGAGCGTGGACGTGTTCGGGGACACCCTCCACGTGGTGGGGGACGACCCGGAAGCCCTGGGCCAGGAGGCCTCCCGGCTGCTGGCGGACCAGGGCATCACCCCGGACAGCCTGCGGTCCATCTCCCCCACTCTGGAGGACGTGTTCATCCACACCCTGGACACCTCCCGGGGCCCTGGGGCGGCCGATCCCCCCGAATCAGCCGGGGAGCCCCTTCCCGCCTCCTCCGAAACCGCCGAAGAGCCACGCTCCGCCTCCCCCGCCGCGCTGCCGGGCCCCTGGTCCGTGGAGGTCCAAGACCTCAGCCGGAGGTTCGGGGACTTCACCGCTGTGGACCGGGTGAGTTTCACCGTGCCCCCGGGGGAAATTTTCGGATTCCTGGGACCCAACGGCGCGGGCAAGAGCACCACCATCCGCATGCTCTGCGGCCTGTTGCCCCCCAGCTCGGGAACCGGCCGGGTGGCGGGTTTCGACCTTTCCGTTGACCCCGAGGGCGTCAAGCGGTCCATCGGTTACATGAGCCAGAGGTTCTCCCTGTACGAGGACCTCACCGTGGCGGAAAATATCCGGTTCTACGGCGGCATCTATGGGCTTTCCGGGCGGCGCATGGAGGAACGGCAGGCCTGGGCCGTGGCCATGGCGGGCCTCGACGGCCGAGAGGATGACCTCACCTCCCTTTTGGCCGGGGGGTGGAAACAACGCCTGGCCCTGGCCTGCGCCATTCTCCACGAGCCGCCCATCGTGTTCCTGGACGAGCCCACCTCCGGCGTGGACCCTCTGTCCCGGCGGCGGTTCTGGGACATCATCCACGGTATGGCCGGGGCCGGGGTCACGGTCTTCGTCACCACCCATTACATGGAGGAGGCTGAGTACTGCCACCGGGTGGCCCTCATCTACCAGGGCCGGATCATCGCCCTGGACACCCCCCGGCGCCTCAAGACCACCCTGACCGAGGAAACCATCCTGGACGTGCGCTGCCCCCGGCCCCAGGATGTCCTGGACCAGGTGGCCGCCCTGGCCGGGGTGTCGGACGCGGCCCTTTTCGGGGCCGGGCTCCATGTGCGGGTGAACGACCCGGAAACAGCCCGGGACCGCATCCGGGACGTGCTCCGCCAGCATGGATTCGAGGACTGCCCCATGCAAGCCATCCTCCCAAGCATGGAGGACGTGTTCGTGTCCATGATCGAAAGCGAGGACCGCCGGGGCGGCCTTTTGGCCGGGAAGGGGGCATAGGGCCATGGAGGGGTTTGTTTACCGCAGGTTTGCCGCCGTGGCCAAAAAGGAGTTCCTCCATGTGATCCGGGACTGGCGGAGCCTGGTCCTGGCCATCGCCATCCCCATCTTCCTCATCAGCCTGTTCGGCTGGGCCCTGAACATGGACCTCACCGACGTGCCCACGGCCGTGTGGGACCAGTCCCGGACCCCGGAGAGCCGGGAGCTCCTGAGCCTCTTTGAGGGCTCCCCCTACTTTTCCGTGGACCACCATGTGGACAGCTTTCGCCAGCTCCGGAGCCTGGTGGACAAGGGATCGGCCATGGTGGCCCTGACCATCTCCTCCGACTTTGCGGACCGGGTCCGGGCGGGCAAGGACACGGAAATCCAGGCTGTGGTGGACGGTTCGGACGCCAACAACGCCAACCTGGCCCTGGGCTATGTCACGGCCGTGGGGCACATCTACAACGCCAGGCTCGCCGTGGCGGCCACCCGGTCCCGGGGGCTCGGGGACCCAAAGGCCCTGGTGACCCTGGAGCCCCGGGCCTGGTACAACCCGGACCTGAAGAGCAAAAACGTGGTGATCCCCGGCATCATCGCCCTGGTGATGGTGGTCCTGGCGGCCATGCTCACCAGCGTCACCGTGGCCCGGGAGTGGGAGACAGGCACCATGGAGCGCCTCATCTCCACCCCCATCCGGGTGCCGGAACTGGTTTTGGGCAAGGTGGTGCCGTATTTCGTGGTGGGCATGACCGACGTGGCCATCTCCGTGTTCATGAGCCGGTTCATCTTCCACGTGCCCATCCGGGGCAGCCTGGGGCTGCTCTTTGCCGCCTCGGCGGTATTCCTGGCCGGGGCCCTGTTCCTGGGTCTCTTTTTGAGCATCGCCTTGAAGACTCAGGTCCTGGCCAACCAGATCGCCCTGTTCTCGGGCTATTTGCCCACCCTCTTTCTTTCGGGATTCGTGTTCGGCATCCACAACATGCCCCAGGCCATCCAGGCCCTCACCTACGTGGTTCCTGCCCGGTACTTCATCGCCATGCTGAGGGGCATCTACTTGAAGGGCGTCGGCCTGGAGGTCCTCTGGGCGGACGCCCTGCTTTTGGCCCTGTACGCCGCGCTGATGATTTTTCTGGCCCACAGAAAAATGAAACTCATGCTGGATTGACAGGATACGGAAAAACGATGAAAGCCGCCCTTCTCCGCATAAAACAGATGCTCGTCAAGGAGTTCCTCCAGATGTTCCGGGACCCCCGTATGCGGGCCGTGGTCCTGGTCATGCCCCTGGTGCAGCTCACGGTCATGGCCTTTGCCCTCACCACGGACGTGAAGGATATTCGCACGGCGGTGGTGGACCCGGACAACACCCCCGAGAGCCGCCGCCTGGTGAGCGAATTCACGGCCGGGGGCTACTTCCACGTGACCCACGCCCTCACCTCCTTTCCCGGCGCGGCGAAACTTCTGGACGCAGGCGATGTCCTGGCCGTGATCCGCATCCCCCGGAATTTCGCCTCCGACCTCCGGGCAGGCAGGAGCGTCCGGGTCCAGGTCCTGGCCGACGGGGTCATGGCCAACGACACGGCCATCACCGTAAACTACGCCAACCGGGTGGCGGCCCGGTTCAACGAGGGCCTCATGGCGGGGCGCGTCGCGGTCCTCGGGCAGGTGGAGGTGCGGACCCGGGGCTGGTACAACCCCAACCTGGAGAGCAAGTTCTACTTTGTCCCGGGCCTCATCGCGGTCATGCTCATGCTCATCGGCCTGGTGCTCACCAGTATGGGCATTGTCCGGGAAAAGGAGATCGGCACCATCGAACAGGTCCTGGTGACCCCCATCCGGCGGACGGAGTTCATCCTGGGCAAGACCCTGCCCTTCCTCATCACGGGCTACATCACCATGACCATGATGTTCGTCATCTCCCGGATCCTCTTCGGCATCGTGATCCACGGAAGCGCACCCCTGCTCTACCTCCTGGCCGGGGTGTTCATGCTGGGCAACCTGGGCCTGGCGCTCCTGGTTTCCGTCACAGCCAAAACCCAGCAGCAGGCGCTTCTCACCGCCTTTTTCATCATGGTCCCGGCCGTGCTCCTTTCGGGCTTTATCTTCCCCATCCACAACATGCCCCAGGTGGTGCAGATCGCCACCCTGGCCAACCCCATGCGCTGGTTTTTGGAAATCCTCCGGGGCCTCGTGGTGAAAGGCGTCGGCCCGGGAGACATCCTCCCGGCCATGGCCGCCCAGACCGCCCTGGCCACGGGATTCCTGATCCTGGCGGTGGCGAAATTCAGGAAGACGCTGGAATGAGCGCGGATTTCGAGATCCGACAAGGGAGATTTCCCATGCGAAACATGATCCTCGCCCTGGTCTGCCTCCTGGCGGCCGGGGGGGCCGCGGCCCAGGGGCTTACCCTGGACCAGGCCGTGGAAGAGGCCCTGGCGAACAACCCGGCCATGCATTCGGCCCAGGCCCGGCAGGAGGCGGCCCTTTCCGGGGCGACGGCGGCCCGGGCCGGGTTCCTCCCCAGCCTTTCCGCCCAGTACCGCTACCAGACCCTGGCCGACGATCCCTTCATGAGGGTGCTGGGCCACCAGACCATTGTGAATTCCCGGGACCAGGCCCACTGGAAAGTGAGCGCCAGCCAGCCCCTGTTCACGGGCTTCGCCCTGGCTTCGGGCCTGCGCCTGGCCGGTCTGGGGGTTCAAACCCGGGACCTGGAAGCCAGGGAGGCCGCCCTGGACGTGGCCCGCCGGGCGAAGCTGGCCTGCCTGGAGCTGCTCCTGGCCGAAAAGGCCCTGGAGGTGTCCCGGACCGCCCGGGAGAACCTGGCCGCCCACGAGGCCGACGCCCAAAGGCTCCTGGACCAGGGGCTCATCCCGAAAAACGACCTCTTGAAGGCCCGGGTGGCTTTAGCTGAAACGGTCCAGGAGGAGGAGCGGGCCAAGGCCCGGGTGCGCGCCGCCCGGTCGGCCGTCAATGTGGTCCTGGGACGGGATTTCGATGCCGACACCCGGGTGGAGGAATGGGAACCGCCCGAAACCCCTGAAGAGCCCATTGCCGCCCTGGTGGAGGAGGCCCTGGCCCAGCGGCCCGAGCTTCAGGCCCTGGCCCGGGCCATGGACGCCAAGGACCAGGAGGCCCGCCTGGCCCTGAGCAAGGGGTTCCCAAAGGTGGAACTGGTGGGGGCCTACGAGCAGAACGGCGACGACCTGGCGGCCACGAACAACGACTATTCCAACGACCACAACGCCAGCGTGGGCATCCAGGCCCAATGGGTGTTTTTCCAGGGGGGAAAGACCCGGGCCGAGGCTGCCCTGGCGCGCCATGAGAAGCAGGCCCTAGCAGGAACCCTGGCGGCCGTACGGGACCAGGTGCGCCTGGAGGTCCAGCAGGCGTGGCTGGACCTCTCCGTGGCCGGGAAGAACAGGGAGACCGCCAGCCGGTCCCTGGAACAGGCCCGGGAGAACTGGCGCATCGAGGAGGTGCGCTACCAGCAGCAGCTCTCCACCTCCACCGAGGTCCTGGACGCCCGGGAGTACCTCACCCGGGCCGAAACCGCCTGTTTCCAGGCCCTCTACGGCTTCGGCGCGGCCCGGGCCGACCTGGACCGGGCCCTGGGGAGGAGATAGGGGAGCCGCACCACCGTTTCGCGAAACAGGCGGATCATGCTCAAAGGGCGGTCTTGGGCAAGCAAGGCCCGAGGTGTGTCCCCCCCCCCTTTGGCAAAGGGGTGCGGGGGGATCTTTCCTGCCCGGCAAAAAAAGGGGCGCGGCCCCGGGGGTCATCTCCCGGGGCTGCGCCCCTTTTTGTTGATGGCTTCCGCCTTCCGTCAGATGATGGAGGGCGTTTCGTCCATGGGCAGGATATGGGGGTGCTGGTCGTGGTGGAAGGTCTCGTAGATGCACAGGAAAGGCGCCACGGAAAAGGACGCGATGACCAGGACTATCATGATGTTCAAGATCAGGGCGAAGAGGCCCGAAAAAGCGGGCTTGTACCCGATGAGCATCCTCAGGCCCTCATCGGCCAGGTAGGAGTCCCCGGTGAACGTGTAGGTTTCGTCGGGCACCATGTCGAACAGGGTCTTCTTGCCCGTGGCCAGGGCCAGGGCGTCCGCCCCGGAAAGTTTCACCACCGCGTCCGTTCCCGAAAGCCCCTTGACGACCTCCACCCGGTACTCCCCGGCCAGGACCGTCCACTGGCCCTTGGCTCCCAGGTCAAACCCATAGGCCGCCCTGGTGGCCATATCCAGGTCTATGCGCTGGGGCAGGGTCTTGAACATGCCGGCCACCGTGGCCCGGGGCGCCGTGACCGTTCCCGCGATCCCCAGGGCCGCCACGACCAGGAAAAGCAGCAGCAAACTTCTGGCGGAGATCCGGGGGTTGATCCGGTCGTACCGGATCCGGGTGTACAGGGCCAGGAGCACCACCCCCAGGGCCATGCCCGCCCCCCACAGGATGAGGGCGGAGTGATCGTACATCAAGGCGCGGGAAAGGCCCTTGAAATCAGAAAACGCCGTCCAGACCGGGGCCTTCCAGGAGACGGTCATGGTCACCAGGACCACCAGGCCGTAGATGGTCATCCACACGCTGAACATGAGGATGGCCACCCAGTTGATCCAGGATCCGAAGGCCCCGGCCACCAGGCCGTAGAACATGCGGAGCGGCCTTTTCTGGAAGGCACCGGACACCACGCCCGCGGCGGCCCCGAAGAAGGTGCCGAACACCAGGAGGGTGGTAAACGGCACCGGGCCCGGCACGGAGCCGGGCATGTCGGCGGCGGTCTTGGCGCCCAACCACGCGGCCACGAAATAGGAAGCCACGTACAGGGCGGCCAGGATCACGAGGAAGATCACCTTGGAGGGAAAGGAGTCCACCAGGAGATTGCGGTTGCTTTCCATTTAGGCACTCCGTATTTTTTTCGGGGTTGAGCGGGAGAAAAGTGTTTGAACCAGAAAAGGGTTATCACGAAAACCGGGGGAAAGTCAAAGGCGGGAAGCCCGGGACGGGATTTTCCCCGGTCAAGCCCCGGGCGGCCCCTCCCTGATCAAAGGGAAGGAGCCGTCCGGGGCGTCACGCGTTCGTTCCGGCGGGGCTCACTCGATGCCCATGGAGTCCAGGAGCTTGCGGTCAATGGCCCCCGTGGGGAGGAGCCCGTTTTCCTGTTGGTACCGGAGCACGCCCCGGAGGGTGACAGGCCCCACGATGCCGTCCACGGTGGAGGGATAGTACCCCAGGGACTGCAACACGGCCTGGACCTCCTTGATCTGGCGGCCGCGATTCTCCCAGGCGGACTTGCGGCTGACGGCCGGGCGGGCGGCTGCCTTCTCCGCCACGGGGGCCGGGGGCTCCACCATGTCGGCGGGCTCGGTCTCCTCGGCCTCGGGCTTTGGCGCGGCCGCCGCCCGGGACGGCCTGGCAACCGGGGCGCTCACAGGCCGCACCTGGACCAGCGCCTCGGCGGGCATCTCGATGATATCCCCCCGGCGGTAGGCTTCCAGGTAGCGGCGAAGCTCCTGGAGGAGGCTTTCGGGATACACGTCCCCGGCCAGGGCCCCGTAGATCTCCAAGGCTTTCGCCTTGATGGCCTTGAAGGCCCCCGGGTCCATCTTCACTTCCTTGACCCCGTAGTTGATGATGGCGTTCAGGGAAGTCTGGTTGTCGGACCGGACTCCGGCCACGAATTTCTTCTGGAGGTCCGAGCGCATGGCCCACAGGCGATCCTGATATTCTTCCGGGATGCTCTCCCAGGTCTCGGTGGTCACCAGTATCGCCGCCGGAGAGTATCGGATTTTCGTGGGGTTCACGTACTTCATGCTGGTGAAGAGCTGGGTGCCCACCATCCACACCGCCGGGGTGATGCAGCTGTCCGCCCGGCCGCTGCGGAGGGCCCCGGGGATCTCGGTAACGCTCAGGGGCACCGACTTGGCGCCCAGGACCTCGAAAAGCTTCTCCTCCAGGGGTCCGTACCAGGACACGAAGGTGGTCCTGGAAAAGTCGTCCAGGCTGGCCATGGGGGAAACCATGGAGTAGGCCTGATCGAAATCCTGGTCGATCCAGAACATGAGCTTGAAGCCGTACTGGCCGAAATAGAAGTCAAAGGTGGGCTGCATCCGGTCCCGGATGTAATCCACCTCGTCGTATCCGTTGAAAAGAAACGGCAGTTCCACCACGGCGAACTCCGGGCAGGCCAGGGTGGCGCCCTGGGCCGTGAGCCCCGCGCCGTGGAGCTGGCCCACCTGCATCTTGCGGATGTAGGCCTCATCGTCGCCCAAGACCCCGCCCCAGTAGACCTTGAGGCGGAGGTTTCCGTCCGCGCCCTGGTCCACGGCCGGGAGCACGATTTCCTCGAACTGCTTGGACCAGCCGATGCCCTTGGGCGCCAGGGTGGCCACCTTCCACCGGTACTTGGCCGCAGCCGCAGCCTCCCTGGGAAAAAGGACCGCCGCCAGCACGGCTGCCAGCGCCACGGCCACCACAAGCACCCTGGACGTTCTGCTCATCTTTCGATCCTCCAAATGAATGTTCTTTTACCGGGACAAGAAATGGGGCTGCATCCCCCTGCCGATCGGGGAATCGGTGAATCCCTATCATTTCCCCGGCTTCTTGTCAAAAATGGCATCAATTTCTCTTTTTTTGCCCGGGAACACCCCGCACCCAAGGATCAAGAAAGCCCTGTCGGCCTATCCGGCTGTTTTTCAACAGGCTGTCAAAACACCGCCACGGTCTTCATGGCCCGGTGGCGGCCCTTGGCCAGATTCACCCGGATCATGTCCCGCCAGTCCGAAAGAGGAAACTCGTGGGTGACCATGGAGGCCAGGAAGTCCGGGTTCTGGGCGGCCAGTTCCAGGGCCGCCTCGTACACATGGACCTTCCGCCCCTTCCACTTCACCACGCCGTAGGCGTACACCCCCTGGATGGTCTGGACCTTGAGCCAGAGGGGGGTGAGGTCCAGGTGAACATCGTGGCCCACGCCGATGACCGAGAGGGTGCCCCGAACGGTCATGGCCCTCAGGCAGGCGTTCAAGGTGGCGGAGTTGCCCACCGTGTCGAACACACGGTCAAAGCCTCCGGTGCAGATGGGCGCGCCCATCACGGGCCGGTGGCTCGTTGCCCCGGCCAGGCGCACGGCGGCCCCTCCGATATCCCCGTCCCGGACGATATGGTGCGCCCCGGCCTTTTGGGCGAATTCCGCCGCGAACTCTCCGGGCTCAACCACGGTGATCTCGCAGCCGCATTCCAGCACGGTGAGGGCATGGACCACCAGGGAGCCGATGACTCCGCCCCCCACCACCAGAACCCGCTCCCCGGGGCCGGGGAGGTTATCGAACACGGCTGCAAGGGCCACGGAAAAGGGCTCGATCATGACGGCGGCCCGTTCCGGGAGGTCCGGGGGCAGGGCGAACGCCTGGGTTTCGTGGACATTCACCCGGGGCGCGAACCCGCCGCCAACGTCCCGGCAAAGCCCGGTGATCATGCCCGGAGAAAGCTCGCCCCGGGCGAAGTTCTCGCACGACCCGGGCCGCCCCGCCCGGCAGGCGGCGCAGGGCTCGGCGATCCCCCGGCAGGGGCAGTTCAGATGCGGCGCCACCACCACCCGGTCCCCCTCCCGGACCGAGGATACGCCCTGGCCCACCGCAGTCACGGTCCCGAAGAACTCGTGGCCCATGGTGGCGGGGAACGACACAAAGGGCGTGGCCGTGGGCGAGTCCCGCAGAAAGATCATGTTCAGATCCGACCCGCAAAACCCGCACATGCGCGTGTCCACACTCATCCACCCCGCCCGGGGCGGCGCAGGCTCCGCCACATCCTCCAGCTGCACCGTGGCCAGGGGCCCCTCATAAAACATCCGGGGATTGACCCGCCCCAGGGTCTTCAGGGCCGCAAAGCGCGTCAGGGTGGGGTTGAAACGCAGGGCTTTCATGAATTTGGGCCTCCCTGATCTGGTTGGATAGTGAAGGGGTTCGCTTCCCGGCCCCGTCATTCCGGCGAAGGCCGGAATCCAGTCCTTCTGAACCTCCTGGACCCCGGCCTTCGCCGGGGTGACGGAGCGGGGGGGATTTCTCCGCGAGAATCTTTCAGGCCAATGCAAAAACGTTTGCTGGGACGCACTCCGCTTGTCCCAGACTACCCGTCCACATCCTTCCTCAAGCCCCACGCTTCAAGTCCCGCCGGGCCGCCATGCCCGGGAGCGCCACCAGGGGCGCGCAAAACAAGCCCTATCAAAGCTCCATCCTTTTTCAAAGACAAACGCAAAAGAGTCAAGTCCCGATGTGGAAAATCTGCGGGTATTCAGTGAATGGGAAAAACCGCGAAAATAACCGTGCTCCAGAGGGAATGGGAGAGGATGAGGGGGGTCAGGCGGCCGGTGCGCCAGTACCAGAGGCCCCAGAAGGCCCCGGCGACTCCGGCCGCGCCGATGAGCATGAAGTTGCCTGTGGAAAGATGCACGCCCAGGTAGGCCAGGGTGGCCAGGGCGTATCCCGGGCCGCCGCCGAAGCGTGCGGCCAGCCGTTTCTGCACAAAGCCCCGCCAGTAGATTTCCTCGCAGGGGCCGGTTACGAAAAGCAGGAGCAGACAGATGGCCCAGGTGGGCGTGCCCTGGCCCTGGGCGTAAATGCCCCCCACCTGACGGGCAGCAAAAGGGAACAGCTGGCGGGAAACCGCATCCCCCACAAAGAAGATGACGTACAGCGCGGCGGCCAGGAGGACGCCCTGGAGGACCGCCCGGGCGTTCCAGGGGCCCCAGGCTTTGGGCCGGTCCCCGAAAACCAGGGCCACGGCCCCCAGGAAGGAGGCCGACAGGCTGATCTTGATCCAGAAGTTGCCCCAGTCCGGGAAAAAGGCCAAATACCACAGGGCCACGGCCACGGATAGGGAGGCGGCGACCGGAACGAGGCCGGACGCGGACCGTTTCAAACCAGTCGCTCCAGGAGTATGGACGCGATGAGCAGCACGCCAAACACGGTGTCCAGCTTGGCGGTGCGGGCGTCGGCGTCGTCCGGGATCTTCCCCGAGACCATGCGGAACATGGGGACGGCCAGGGGCAGGGCCAGGAGCACCAGGAGAGACCAGGCCGACAGGGGCCCCAGGAACGACATGGCGAATACCGCCAAAAAGGCCCCGGCCATGAGGCCCGCGAAGATGCCCCGGCCCTTCCTGCCTCCTGCGGCCACGGCCAGGGTGAGGATGCCCTGGCGCTGGTCGAAATCCGCGTCCCGGAGGTTGTTGGCCAGAAGCACCAGGGCCACCAGGGCCCCGAAGGGGATGGAGACCAGGATGAGGCCTTCGGAAAAGTGGCCGGCCTGGACGTAGTAGGCCCCGGAAATGGCCAGGGGGCCCCACATGAGGAACACGGCGGGCTCGCCCATGGCGCGGTACTTGAGGGCCAGGGGAGGCGCGGTGTAGGCGGCGGACACGGCCACGCCGGCGATGCCGATGGCCAGGATGGGCCAGCCCGCGATGGCGGTGAGCCAAAGCCCCGTTGCCGCGCCCAGGGCATACAGCACCAGGGCCACAGCCAGCACCTGGTTTAGCTTCAGGTCCTGGTTCATGAGGGGGTGGGGCCGGTAGTTGGCCGTGGGCGCCTCGGGGGTGTCCACCTGGTTTTTCACGTCGAAATAATCGTTGAGCAGGTTGGTGGCCCCGTGGAGGCAGACCATGCCGAACACGGTGGCGAGGAACAGGGCCAGGGAAAACCCCTGGTCCACGGCCCAGGCGGCCCCGATGGTGACCGCGATGATGGACATGGTGAACGACCAGGGCCGGGTCGCCAAAAACCAGGTTCCGATTTTGGATTTCATGGGTGTGTTCCTTCCGCCAGCCTCCGGGGCCGACCGGTTAGATTTCCGCAGCCGGCTTCATACACCAATCCGCCCCGGAGGGCACCCCCTTTTTGCTTGGACGGTCTTCGGAATGGCGGCAACCCACTGAACGCTTTGAAAAGAAATCCCCCCGGCCCCTACTCCTCCTTGCCGGAAACCCTTTTGTCCAGGTTCTTGGCGAACTGGACCAGGACGTCCCGGGTGGTGGCCAGGGCTTGGTCCTCCACGTGTTCCGGGGTGTCCCGGCGGGAATGGTAGGTGGGGTCCAGGCGGCTGGTGGGCAGGCCCAGGATGGAAACGGCCGGGATCCCGGCCCGGGTGAAGCTGGCCCCGTCCGTGGCTCCCTGGGGGATGACCGTGTATTTGGGCAGGCGGCTTACGCCCAAAAAGGCCCGGCCCAGATCCGCCACCACCTGCCTGGGGAACCGGACGCCCAGCATGATCTCCGCCTTGACAATGGCCAGGTCCTTGTCCCTGAGGATGCCGTCCAGGTTCACCAGGACCGCGTTTTCCTCCAGCAGCCGGTCCTTGAATTCCCGGGCGTAGGCGTGGGAGCCCCGGAGCCCCGCTTCCTCAGCCCCGAAGGAGACGACCCGCACCCGGGTGTGGGAGAGCACGGGTGCGGGAACGGTTTCCGCGTCCCAGTCCTCCCCGGCTCCGGCCAGGACCCGGGCCGCGCCCAGGGCCGCAGCCACGCCCGAGAGGTTGTCCTGGGCCCCGGGCACCACCCGGTCCGAGCGCATCCACCACAAAACAGCCAGGGACGGGGACAGGAGGAGAAAGTCCGTGCGGTAACAGGCCAGCCACACGGGAAGCGGCGCTTCCGCCAGGCGGGAAAAGAACAGGTCCAGGCCCAGGAAGGCGGGTAAAAGCAGGATGAGCACGCTGGCCAGCCAGGTGAGGGCGATGCCGCCCATGCCCAGGTGGTGCCAGAACCGGTACTCGGTGGTGGAGTCCATGTGCCCGGCGAAGATCACCGTGGCCCGGACGTCCTCCCTGGGCTCGATCACGCCTTCCACGTTGGAGGATTCGGACTTTTTGAACAGGAGGTCCAGCCAGTAGCGCATGGAGAGGAAATGGCCCAGGAAGAAGAAGGCGTTCACCAGGGCCACCAGGAAGGAGGCCGTGAGACTCAGGGGCGCCAGCGCCAGGGCCGCCAGAAAACCGGCCGAAAAGCCCCTCAGGGATCCGTGGATCGACTCCATGGGCGCGGAGAAGCGCTGGGTCTCCACCTGGTGGCAGAACTTCCCCATGGCCTGGCGGGCCATTTCCTGGCCCGCCTCCTCCTGGGGACTCCCCGCCAGCCGCCCCCCGGTTTTCTCGATGACATCAACGATGAAACGCTTCATGGCCGCTCCCCTTTCCTTCCCGCCCCAAGGTGGTTTCCCAGGGCAAAAAAAGAACACAGATGATGATCATGCAAAAAGTCCGAAATCCGCCCCGTTCGAGCAGCACCCGGATTTCTTGCCCGTGCGGAAGATGTATAGCCGGAGGGAAGCTGAAGGAGATACGAAGGGGTGCGGGAGAAGCTCATGGAAAGCCTTCCGCGTCCCCCACAGGACAAGCTTTATACAACGACTTTGTACAAAAAAATGGCCCATCGGGTGGCAGGCCATGGAACTCCAATGATTTCAAGGGATTGGTGGAGAGGAGGTCCACCACAATCTGTTTTTAAGCCATTGGATTGCATTGATTTTTAAAAAGATATGCTCTCTTTATACCCCCAAAAATACCCCCGTTCGTTGCTTGATGCCCCCTTTTTTTGGCTCTTCCAATTTTCGGGAATCCATGGTGGACAGCGGCCACAAGGGGACGCGGAACATGAAGTTTATGTCCACCTCCAGATTACCTGGTTGGCCGAGGGCGCTTTGGTATCCCAAAATCCATTTGCCGCCGGCGTGATCTTCGGGCATGCGCTTGACCGTAAAACCTTCCCGGGAAAAGACGGCGGTAAGAGCCTGCTCCACCATGGGCCGCTCCCTCATCATTTTGTCCCTACCCGGCTGGGCCACATAATTCAGGTCCAGGTCAATGGACAATCGCGGGACATCCAGGAAGAACAGGTTCAAGGCCGTTCCGCCTTTGAGCGCGAGCTTTCCTTTCAGAAAGGGGTGATTCTGAAACGAGGTCAGCAAATACAAAAGGTGAGCGACTTTTTCCAGGAGGTCGGCCCGAAAACCTGTGCGCTCCGCCTCGACCGTCAATTTTTCGCGGGATACCATCATGCGGTTTCTTCCCAGGCCCGGTGGAGGACCTCTTCGGGCACCATCAGGTTCCAGTCCTTGACCAGGGTGCCGGAATTTCTCTTTGAACGGTCCAGGTAATGCGGTTGCCGGGGGCGCAGTTTCCGCAAGTGGGCCAGGTGTTCGTCCTCCACCATAAGGGCTTCGCGGTGTTGGTCCAAAAAGAACCCGACCCGGGCGGCAGTGGTGGCGTTTCCCAGGAGGAGGGCGTACTCGACCACGGCGTCCAGGTTGAAATATTCAACCAATTCCAGGGACCGCCAGGTTTCCTCCCATGAACCGGAAAGGTCCGGGCGGTCCATGACATCCACAAGGGTCCGCTCAAGGCTCGTGACCCGAAGCGACACACCCATCCGCTCGGCCGTCTCTACCCCGAAAAACTCCTTTCCCTTTTCCACCAGAACCTCGGGCATGGTCACACATCGGAATGCAAAGGACCGGAATTGAAGGGGCACGGATTTGGTATGGGAAAGGTACAGAAATTGATCCTGGACCGAGTACGCCTTGCCATGGAATTGGAGGGCGGTGTGAAAGGCGAGGACCGCGTCGGAAGTCATTTTTCCGGCGAGAAGAAAGGGGTCCACCGGTGCGGTGTCCGGTGACATGCCCTCGGGGACCACGGCACACAGGCCCCGGCGCACGGTGAGTAGCCGGCCCTGCTTCCGGTAATAGGCCAGCATGACGTTCCGCTTCTTGGGACTGAACGAACCGGAGGCGGCCAGTGCGGCGTCTAGTTCATCGAGGCCAAAGACCGGATGTTTTGAAAAGAAGTCCTGGTATTTCATGGCCGTGCTCCATTTGACGCTCAGGCGACATATTATGGTCAAATTTATATATACCTAATCGTTATGTCAAGTGGCGAGGTAGATTTGGACGGAGAGACGAGGTGTGGGCATTAAAACAATATATATCTCGATGCGGTGTCAAATTATGGCAACGGTGGATGCGGGCGTAGGGCTCAATTTTGCAATCCTACCCTCTTTTTAACTCTTAATGTTTTCCTTGCGCAGCATAACATATAAAACAATATTCACGAGAAGTACGACTGAATTTAGGATAGGGAACCAGTAGGTTTTTAATATCGCCAAAATCGTATTCTGGAACCAGTTAAAATTCCAATTGGTCATGAATAACAAACCATATCCACCAGCTATCAAGGCATAAATAATAACAGCAACGACACCTCTCTTGAAATATTCCTGAGCCATGACCATATTGTCAACTTTTAGATTTATGGTCAATGAGTTCTTTCTTGTCTTATTGACTATTCCTATTATGAGTTTTTTTCTGTAGTCAGCATCTCCTTTCATATAATCACTGTGTCCTATTGTATGATATTCCTGCCTCTCTAGTGCTCGTATGCTAAACCACACCGCTCGACAATAATAAAGCACTATAACGACCCACATAATAAAAGAAAATGAAGTCAAAAAATATAGTTTTATGTTAGGGTTAAGAAGAAGTCCTGTAGCCATGCTAAGAAGAATTGCTATAACAAAGCCTATGGCACTTACAAATATAGTTGATTTGGATTCAATCGTCTTCTTTCTATCATTTTCACTGTCATAATATTTCATTGTCAAGTCGTAACAGGTATCAAGGTTATCATCTTCAACGGTCAAGTCTTCTTTATTAAGTATAGTAAAAGGTCTTTCCTCAAGTGGCTCCAGGATTGGCCAAAAGAACTCTCTGACTTTCTTATAAAATCCCATCTTTATGGCCTCCTGTTAGCAGTAAATTCACAATTTCCCCACTGATATTATACCCCAATCTTTTTTCAATCCAGCCCCACTGGCCATTTGGGTTGATCTCCAAGAAGATATATCGCGAGTCTTGATCCAAAACAAGGTCAATTGCGCCGAATTGAAGATTTAGACGTCTAATCAATTCAACACACATGTGCTCAATTTTTGATGGGAGTTCCATACGCTCGTGCCTGACCTTGCTATTTTCACCTTTTCTCCAGTCAATCATTGTCTCTTGGAACTCTTGCGAAAGTATTTTTGCTGTAAAGACTTTATTGCCCACAACAGTCACTCGAATGTCAGCAATTTTTCCAATCTCATTTTGTAGATACATCGGACAGTAACAAACGCTTTCCATCAATCTAATGTCATTCTTGGTTATCAAGCTTGTAAAAATTACCTTTGGCTTTTCTGGATCATTGATCCTTCCGCTTTTTATTGGTTTGGTTATGCAATTTCCCTGCAATCCACTGAAAAATGACTCAATTTTCTCCTGTGAAGTTGTAATCAGACTTTTTGGAATTTCAAAACCGATGTCCCTGGCAATAAGTAGCTGATATATTTTATTTTCTGCTTCACGAATGGAAGCGATAGGACTAATCCAGAACCTATCAATAAGGATTTTGTATATACCTTCCAGCAGATAAAGAGTTTCTGTGTTTATAAATTCAATTTCACCATCTGATAATGAGTCAATTGTTAACTGAGGTATTCCTGGCCTTCTATAGTAAACACTTTTTATTGCTGACAAATTGACACTTGATTTTCTTTTATGGTCAATTAAAAAATAATCATTATTTTCGATATCTATAATTATTCCTACACTCGAAATCAAATCCTCGGTGTTAAGACGGTAATAATTAGCCTTAATCTTATTTAGTCGATTAGCAATAAAGTCAGTAGTAACATCATCTTTATTTGTAATAAGTAAAATCATTATTCATCATCTCTTTCCCTTTCGACTCTAGTTTTTGTTAGTAGCTCAAGAAGTCTATAATCGTTGTCATCCTCCTCTCGCTTTACTAATGTTTTGGTCAATAGTTCAACAAGTTCGATACTATCCTCATCACGTTCTCTTTCAGCTTCGGTTTTTGTATACAACTCAGAATTTGGCATCAACGGTACATCGACAAAGGGTACGGTGTTGCCATTATACTCGATGAGATTAAGGTTCAATTTGGCATCATAAAAGAACGGCTTCCCCTGACTGGTTGTTTCCCTCGAACAACTAAAATTTAAAATCGGTGGCTTATTCATGCCAGCTATCCTCCGTTCGAAAGATTGATAATCGCCATAGCCCAATCCCTCACCCATTTCCTGTTGGATACAACTGGTAGAAATGTACCATATCCTATAAACCAATGCAATACGTCCGAAGGCGGATTACATTGATAGGGCGTGTCCTGTCGCTAAAAAATTATCCCCTCCACCTCCCCAGCCGGCCGTACCCTCCAGGCGTCCTCAGTTTCGCAGTCCACCTCCAGGAACCCCACCTTCACGGCCTTGAGTTCCGCGAAGGAGACGTACCCCCACTCGGCGTTGAAGTAATCGCCATTCAGGACCGCGTAGCCGAAGAAGAGGTCGCCGCCGTCGTACTCGGCGATGAACCAGTCGCAACCGCCAATGAAGAAATGGAGGTGGATGAGCTTGTCCTCCACAGGGATGTGCTCGGTCTCGTAGAGCCTGGGTATTTTCGCCAATCTCTCTTGCGTCGGGGTGTTCCACATGGTGCTCCTCCTTTTTGGGTTGTCCATAAAGCACAAAACCGCCCCCGCTCTCGCGGGGACGGCTCCATGGTGTCCGCTAACACTACCAGTCAGTCCGACATGCAGTTGGCCAGGTCCTGGTTCGCCTCGGGCAAAACATCGGCATACAAGGCGGTCATGTTCAGGGACGCATGCCCAAGCTGCTTTTGCACGAAACGCAGGTTGTTTGTCCGTGCGAGAAGGATAGTGGCGTAGGTGTGGCGGGCGCTGTGGATCGAATAGCGCCGCGTCAAGCCTGCTGCCTCCACGGCCTTGCGAAACGACAGGTGGAGGGCGGTCTCGGAATAGTGACCACTCCGGCCCATGAATAAAGGTGAGTCCTCGTCCACCGCCTCACGCCAGGTCTGCTTGACCGCGAGGTATTCCTTGAGGTGCTTCACTATCTCCCGGTCTAAATAAACGTC
>JAHJUF010000167.1 GCA_018829095.1 Pseudomonadota bacterium
CGGCGGCACCGGCTCCACCAGGATGCGTCTTCCTCTTCCTTAGGTTCCCGGTCAACGGGGAGGGATTCTCCCTGGCCTATGAGGGTGATCCAATAATCCTTGCCCACGGCCCAGTCCCGCTGGCTGAGATGCTCCATGATTTTTTCCCGGACATAGGCGGCGCGCTGGATGGAAAGCACGTAGTTGGTGAGATCCTCGCCTCTCTCGTCGCAGTGGCCCGTGACGAGGATGCGCCGCCGGTCCCGGGTCTGGTCGTCCACAATGGCATAAATCCGGGCCAATGCGTTGTCCCGATCCTCGTCGGACATGTCGAACTTGTTGAATTCATTGGTGGTGAATCGTAGCAGGTCCTCGTTGATCACGAAAACCCGGTCCTGGGTGCAGTCCATTTCCACTTCCCAGAGCCGGCGCTGGAAATCCCCGAACTCGGCCAGGGCCTCCAGGTACGCCAGGGGCGTGTATCCGTAATTCTTTTCCGCCAGGGCGAGCATGGCGCCCGTGGGCTTGCAGAGGCTGCCTGCCAATGGGTTCCAGTAGCCATCCTGTTGGTCCGCCCAGGCCCGCATGAAGGTGGATGCCGCCCGGGTTCCGGCATTCTGTATTTCCTTCTCCACGGTTTCCCACTCTTCGATCCGGTCCCAGACTCCCCGGAGACTTCCCAAAAGGGTTCGGTTATCGCCACCTTCCCGTTCCATCCGGGAAATCGCCTGATCGATGCGTTTGCGGCCCGGGTCGTCTATGCATTGGGTCCGCTCTCCCAGATCGTCGAGTTCCCGGGCCTGCTGGCGCAACGCCGTTGCCTGGACGGCCGCCTCGGCGTCCACGGCGGTGAGGAAACGGCTTGTCTCGAACGCCATGGCCAACAGAACGAGCCCCAACACCACCGCCAGAACGAAGCATATGTCAAGGAGCACGATGAACCAGCGACCACGACGCTGACGGTCCTTTTGATCCAGATTACCCATGACTCCTCCGGTCTCCCGAGATCAGGAACGGGTCTTCTTCTTAACGGGCGTCAATCCGATCAACCGACCCTTGGAAGCAGCGGAAGCCATGTTTTCCATGGCCCTGGCCTGATCCCGCATCGTGCGTGCGAGTTTGGCCATGTCGCTCTGATGTTTTCCCAGGGAATCCATCACGCTTTCCACGGCATGATTCTTCAGCATATCGGCGAATCCGGCCTTCTGGGCCTCGGCCAGATCCCCGAAGCCGGCCATCCCTTCCAGGAAGGAGTTGAGGTGGGCAAACATGGAATCGCCGTTTCTCGAAACCTCCCGCAGACCCTCCACCGTTAGGTTGAGTGTCTGGCAGGATCCCTGGAGGTCCTTCAGCCAGGGCCGGACGTCCAGTCCGCTTCCCAGGGCTGCCATGGTCGTGTCCATTTTGGCGATATCCTCGCGCATATTGGAAAAATTGGTATCCAAGGCAGCGAACTGTTCGCAAAAAGTCCCGACACTCTCCTGGAGGGACATGAGGGTTTTTTCCAGGGTTGCCGGCGTGGTGATCATTTCCTTGGTGAGTTCCCGGAGGCTCCTGGCCTCGCCGACAAGAAGCTCCGCCGTGGTGTTCAGGTTCGTGCAAACCTTGTCCATGGAGGTTTTCATCGCGTTGCGATGGGCTTCGAGTTCGGTTTTGTAGTGCTTGGCCAGGGCGTTGCCCATTTCCGTGGCCATGGCGGGGAGAAGGGTGTGGACGAGGTTGTTCATGCCCGATTCGATTTCCCGGCGGATGTCCCGGAATCCCTGCTCGATCAGGTGGATGGTGTTGGCCTCCTCCGAGCCTGTGCCCAGGAGGGGGAGAATGCGTGTCCGGAGCAGGCGGAACATGTCCTTGCCGAAATCCGAGAAACGCCCCTCCAGGAACCGGGAAAGGAAGAGGGCATAGACTGCGGCCAGGACTCCCTGGAGCGTGGTTGCCAGGGAGAGAACGATGCCATAAAGGACCACCCCGGAGGCGATGGAGTCCAGGCTGGCCTTGGACAAGTAAAACTGAAGGATGACGCCGATGAGCGTTCCCAAAAAGCCGAGGGCCGTGCAGACCGTTTCGGTTTCCTGAATGGAGCGGGTTCTCACAGTCACTTCCCGGTGAAGGGCCTCCTTCAGTTCCTCGGAGGTAAGGACTTCCCTGGCCGCGTAACGCTCTTCAATCTCTCCCAGGACCCAATCGAACAGGCTCCCGGAACGAAGGGGAGGGAGGGAGGGGTGCGGGAGAGCGGGAGGCTCTCCCCCGGTGTCCCCGGAGAGATCGAACAGGCCGGGAATCCTCTCCGATCCGCTTCTTTCCTCTGCCGCGCGAAGGGCCTGGATGTCCTCAATGATAGCCTCCAGTTCCCTGGTATTCGTGGAAAGAGCCCGGATGTGCTCCGCCTCGGAGGCCAGGGACTTGGCCATGTTGGTGGCCCGCAGCCAGGTGAAAGCGGCGATCAGGGAGAACAACGCCGCGGACCCAAACGCCATGGCCAGGGAAAGACCCTTGACGAAAAGGGACATGGCCAGGGGGATTCCGATAAGAAGAACAGCCAGGAGTCCCAGGCCCACCAGGGGGAACCACCTCCCTTCCAGGGAGATCCGTCTGTCCGGTAAACCATCCGTCGCCGATAGTCTTGTGACCATATCCAATGCCTCCATTCCAGAGGTGGGTATCCGCTATCAGGAAACACCTGAGTCCGTTTGCGCGGAGCGCTCAGGATTTCCTTCTGCAAAGGGGATACGCATATTCCTGTCACCAGCTTTTTCCCAAGTCAACGATCATTTGTCAGGGTGTGCCGTATTTCTTCGGGGCATATCCTTAAACATCCCTCCATCCAAAATCAGGGTTCTCGTACCGGGATAGTTCCCTTTTCCGTTGCGGGTTTTCCCCCTGGCCGGCTTTTTTCCAGAATGTCACAGGGGCCGGAGCTTATCGGACACATCACGGAGCTTACCCTTATTTTTTTTCACCGGAAAAGCCCCGGCCTCCCATCCCTTTGGGATGATCTTCTGGAATATCCCTCCTTCCGACATCAGGGCCATCGTACCGGGATAGGGTCTTTTCCCGTTGCGGGTTTTCCCGCCTGACCGGCTTTTTTCCAGAATGTCACAGGGGCCGGAGAGTATCGGACACATCACGGAGCTTGCCCCTGGTTTTTTCGCCGGAACAGCCCCCTCTCCCCGTCCTTTTAAAGAGATGTGCCCGGAAATCCCCGCTTCCCTGGGTGGCTCCTTTTCTTTGGGCCGTGGCAATGGAGGCGTGTGTCCGATCCGGGGGCCGTGGTTCGCTATGTAAGAGATATGAGGAACAGAGGTGGTGGTAAACACAGCCCTTTCCGGAAAGGAATCCATCATGACAATCGCGGCATCACCCCTGGAGGAAAGACTTCCATCGGATACGGATGTCCGGGTGGCAAGGCGCCAGTGCGAGGAAGTCTGCCGTAAGGAACTGCCGGAACTCGCCTGGCGGCTCGATCCATTCAAGGACACGTTTTCAGGCTCCCTTCTGGAGGAAGCCCCTGGGGAACCCGGGGTTCTGGAGGGGGAACTTAAGACCGTTTCCGGGGAAGCCATCGAGTTGCGCCTCATGATCGCCCGTTTCGCGCCCCATGCCCGGGCCCGGGCCGCCGACCTGCTCGAGGAGCTTGCCGAACTCTCCGGCAAATTTGTTCTGGAAAAACCCCAGGTTCATGAATCCGGGGCCATGTCCCTGTGGGGTGCGGTCCGCATTTCCGCCCGGCCCATGGGGGTTGCGAGGTTGGGCGGGCTGCACCAGCTGATCGCCAGGATAAACGCGTGCGCCCGGAATTTCAGGAAGGCCCTGCCGGAGAACCTGTCTCCGACAAGCCAGGAAAAACTCTGGGAACCCATGGAGGACGAGGCCCAATGGGTGCGGCCCGTTCCACCCTGGGCCTCGGACCCTGGCTATACCGCCATGGCCATAGAAACGGCCGGGACCCTGGAAGGTGTTTCCTGCATCGCCCTCCTGGGGGATGGGGCACTGGCCTGCGACTGGTTCCTGGCCCATTTGTCCCAGGCCTGCCTGGAACGTGGCCAGTCCCTGGGACGGGTTCCGGCCATATCCATGGGCATGAGGAAGTTGCTGGCCCTGTCCATGGCGGCTCCGGGGCCGGTGGCCGTGCCTGCGGTGGCCCTCCAGATCGCCGTGAACCCCTACGAGATATCCGGGGAGGTCCAGGCCTTTTTGGCTGCCATGGCCCAGGGGCCCGGCCGGATCGTCATCTACGGCGGCCAAGCCTCTCTCCAGGCGGTTTTCGCCAGGGGCCAGGGTGTGGACCAGGACCCCTTGTTTCCCCTGGTGCAACGCCTGGGAATGCCGGAACCCGAAGGCGCTTGCCGCTTTGCCCTGGCCAGATGCGCCGAGCCGCTGGGAGGAATTCCCCAAAAGGACCTGCCTGCCCTTGCCCGGTCCGTGATGGAGGGCCTGGAGCCTTTTCGGGATGAGGAGAAAATCCGTTTGCTCCCCCATCTGGCTGACCGCCGGGTTCGCCAATGGTCCAGGGGAGGATCGGGGGGAGACCGGGATTTCGCCATGGCCCTGGAGAGCGCCCGGGAAACCCTGGGAGGCCTGCCCACCAAGTCCCGTTCCGCCAGGAACCCCGCCATCCAGTCGTCCTTTGTCCGGGTCCTGGCGGATCCGGGCCTGGCCGACCGCCTGGGGGAAAAGATCCTGGGTCAGGAACGGAGCCTGAGGGCTGCTGCGGACCGCTTGGCCATGGAGGTACTCACGAGGCCCCGGCACCAGCCTATAAGGCTGCTTTTGGTTGGTAGCGCCGCTACAGGTAAAAGCAGCCTCACCGCCAGGCTGGCGACCCTCCTGGACATTCCCTATTACACTTGGGACATGTCCGCCATCCCCGATAGCCACACGGCTCATTCCCAAGGGTTTGGAGCAGGTCGTGGCATAGTCAGCAGCCAGATCCCGGGCCATGTGGAGCGCACGGCCCTGAGCCCTTTTGGAGCGGTCCTGGAAATGGCGGACGCGGATCACTCCGCAGTCCGGGCCTTTGTCGCGGACCAGTGCCTCCAGCTCATGGAAACGGGAGAAGCCCAGACCGGGACCGGGGATCGCTTTTCGGTGGCCCGGGTGATCTTCGTTTTCACCATGAACCTCCCCGACGGCCTGGATGAAAAGGTGCATCGGAAGAGCATTGGTTTCTCCAATCCCCCGAATGAGAAGGACGTGGAAAAGGCTGTCACCGCTCACCTGAAGCAGCTGTTCGGGAGGGCCTTTATTTCCCGGATGGGGTCACCTGTCATCTTTTCCCCCCTCAGCGGTGACGCCTTGGCCGCCATCCTGGAAAGGGCCGTGATCGAGGCTGTCTCCATTGCCCTCACCGTTTCGGGCCACGCTCCGAAAGTGATTCTGGAAAAGGGCATGGGTGGGCATCTGATGCAGAGCATGGACCGTAACGTGGAAAGTTTTGGAGCCCGGGTGCTTCTGGAGCATGGACGCCAGGCTGCGGCCATGGCCATTCAGGATTTCCTGTTCAAGCAGAAAGCCGGTCCCGCAGCCAAAGTCATGGTCCGCGTGGATTCCCATGGCCGGTTGGAACTCGTTCCCCATTCCTAAGGAGAGCCATCATGCAGAAGATCTATCGCGCAACACATCCCAGGGAATACGAAAAGGCGGGCCCCTCCGACCTCATCGCCCTGGAACCGCCTCCAGGAGGATTGCCGATCTGCCGCCGCAAAATGGAATTGGTTCAGATCGTCTTTGGCATGCAACCCGGTGAAATCACGCACAGCTCCGGCCCGTCCGGGACCGGCAAGACCACGGTTCCGCTTTACTTGGAAAAGGTCCCCAAGAACTGGGAAACCATCTGCCGGGCCGAGGGGCTTCCCGCAAAACCCTTGAAGCTATTTCCCGTTCAGATGTCCACCTACGAGAGCCCTGCAGAATGCTGGGGGCAAACGGCTCTTCGGGATGGCTCCACCTTCCAGGAGCAGAGTCTGTTGGTTCGCTCCATGCGCCAAGCCGAAAAAATGGCCGATGACCACTGCTGCGTCATCCTGCTCAGGGAAATGGGGAGGGTGGCTTCGGAGCAGGTGCAGGGCGGATTAACGGATTTGCTCATCCGGGAAGAAATCATTCTGCCGGACGGAGGGCGGATCCAGGGCGGGCGCTACGCCACGTACATGGATTCGAACTACCAGGATATGGACGAGGCCCAGCACACGCTTTCGCCCCAGGAAGACGCAATCAAACGGAGAATCACCGTGAACGTCACCATGGGTCACCTCCAACCCACGGAGGAGGCTGCCGTCCTGCGCTACGTCGTCCATAACGGCAACGGAAAACGCGGCCCGGCCGTCGATCATCTGGAGGAGCTTATCGGGATCGCCGTCCGCATTGTCCAGGCGGTGCGGGAACAGCGCCGGGAAGGCCGCCTCCTGAGCATTGCCCCCCCGAGCATATACAACATGCACAGCTTCGTTCGGATGTGCCTGGCGCTCCCCCAGATGAACCAGGGCGACGTGGCCCGGGCCACCCTGATGGGCAATGCCACCGCCGAGGACCTCCCCGCCGTGGAGGGGGTTTACGCGGAAGTCTTCGGCCTGGCCGCCGACAGCAACGATGCAGATCCAACCATGGTTGACCTGTTCTGATTTTCAAAAAGAAAGGAAGCGGCCATGGATATCCCGGACAGGACTTATTGGCCCAAGATGTCGCGGGTGGGGGCGGTGGATTGGAAACTCCCAGGCCTGGGCGACGCCCACCGTTACGAGGTGGATTACATCCGGCGAAAGGCCGGCCAGGTGCGTTTTTATTCCGCAGACCGGCGGGTGCATGCTGCGGTGGCCCGCGCCGCCGGGGCCCTGACGGAAAAGGACATGCAGCCGAAGGTCAAACCCCAGATCGCCCCTTGCCACGCCGGTCTTTGGCCTCCGCCCATGGCCGCCCGCGCCGCCATCGGCATGGGGGGGTTCCTGGAGTACCAGGCCCGCGTCAAAAACGGATTCCTGAAGGCTTACATGGGCTCCTACCTGAAAGATCCGGCCCTGGCGGACGGGGCATCCTGCGACCCGGCGTCCTATTCGAAAACCGCCCAATGGGTGACCGGGTCCGTGGAAACCTATCTGATCTTC
>JAHJUF010000168.1 GCA_018829095.1 Pseudomonadota bacterium
ACCGGCAAGCCCCTGCGCAACTAAGAGAAAAGAACCTTTTTCACGCTAGGAGACGGATATATGAGAGACGCATACATCGTCACCGCCTTGCGGACCCCCGGGTGCCGCAGAAACAAGGGGGCGCTCGCCAACACCCGGCCCGAAGCCCTGATCTCCTTCATCCTGGACGCCGTGGTCCAGAAGACCCCCGGCCTGGATAAAGGCATGGTGGAGGACATCATGCTGGGCTGCTCCTTTCCCGAAGCGGAGCAGGGCCTGAACATCGGCCGCATCGCGGCCCAGATCGCCGGGTTCCCGGACTCCGTGTCCGGCGCCACGGTCAACCGGTTCTGCGCGTCGGGCCTTGAGTCCGTCGTCCAGGCCTGCATGCGCGTCATGGTGGGTTTCTCCGAGGTCACCATGGCCGGTGGCGTCGAGTCCATGAGCTTCGTGCCCATGGGCGGAAACCTGCCCCGGCCCTTTCCGGAAATGACCAAGGAGCATCCGGACCTGTACGCGTCCATGGGCATCACGGCGGAAAACGTGGCCCAGCGCTACAACGTGTCCCGCCAGGACCAGGACGAGTTCGCGTACCAGAGTCACATGAAGGCCCTGGCCGCCCAGAAGTCCGGCGGATTCATCGAAGTCGTGCCCACCCCGGCCGTGAAGTTCGTGGAGCAGGCCGACGGCACGTATAAGAAGGAAATCTTCCTCCAGGACTTTGACGACGGCGTGCGCGCCACCACCACGGTCGAAGGCCTGGCCAAGCTGCGCCCCGTGTTCGCGGCGGCCGGTTCCGTCACGGCGGGCAACTCCTCCCAGACCACGGACGGCGCGGCGGCCTCGGTCATCATGACCCTGGACAAGTGCAAGGAACTGGGGCTCACCCCCCTGGCCAAGCTCAAGTCCTACGCCACCGTGGGCGTCCGCGCCGACGAGATGGGCGTGGGGCCTGCCTACGCCATTCCCAAGGCCCTTGCCATCGCGGGCCTGAAGGTCGAGGACGTGGGCCTGTACGAGCTCAACGAGGCTTTCGCCTCCCAGGCCCTGTACTCCATGCGCCAACTCGGCCTGGACAAGCCCGGCCAGGTGGAGAAAATCAACATCCACGGCGGCGCCATCGCCCTGGGCCACCCCCTGGGCTGCACCGGCTCCAAGCTTACGGCCACCCTGCTGAACAACATGAAGGCCAAGGGCGTCAAGTACGGCGTGGTCTCCATGTGCATCGGCGGCGGCATGGGCGCTGCGGGTGTGTTCGAGTTGTATGAAGGATAAGTAGAAACGGAAAATTGGGGGGAAACCCTTTTTGTAAAAAGGGTTTCCCCCCAAACCCCCCTTCCCGAAAATTTTTTGGGAGGGGATGCTTCGCATTCCTTGGTGTTCCCGCCGCTTAAAACCACCTGCCTCACCCCTGGAGGGCCTTTTCCCTGTTGATCGAAAATGGTATTGAAAAATGGTTCATCTGTTTTTTGCGCGTCCGGCCTCCGGGCAACGTCATTCCCGAAAGGGTTTCGAGCAGGGTTTCCCCCCTTTGAAAAAGGGGGGCAGGGGGGATTTCTATTTTCTTTCGGTTTCTTTTCTTTCCTGGCTCATCCGGCCTTCCGGATAAGGTTGGGTTGAAAAAGCCATCACCCCCTGACTTCGTGAAGGTCTTCCCGGACAGGCGAGGCCGTTGCCCTCCCTCCCTGGAAAAAGATTCCAGTACCCGGCTCCCCATCTCCCGAAAGGCCCGCCCATGGACAAGATCCAACTCCTCATACTGCTCATCAGTCTGATCACGGTCGTCCTGGTGGTGACCATGCTCCTGGTCCTGCTCATGGTCCGGCGCATGAAGCAGGCTCGGGCCCGGACCATGGAGGAACTGGCCCAATCCATGGGGGGGCGGGGGGAGGGGGAGGCGGTGTTTGGCGAGCACGAGGGCGTGCCCTATGCCTTTGCCTTTTTCGACCAGCCCAAGGGGCCGACTTTCGGCAACGTCATCGTCCCCACGGACGCCCCGGGCTTCATGGCCCTGCGCCAGCGGGACTGGCTGGACAGCCTGGGAGAGCGCCTGGGTATGCTCTCGCCCGTGGTGTTTAACGACCCCGCCTGGGACGGCCGGATAACCCTGGTGGCTGACAACCCCGCCATGGCCGGGGCCTGGTTCCGGGACTCCTCCCGGCGGCGGACCGCCGTGGATCTTTGCGGGGAAAAGGGTTCCACCATCACGGTCCGGGATGGTTTCGCCTTCATGCGGTTCATTTCCAGGGCCCGCCGGAAAGCGGTTTCCCATACGGACACGGGCATGATTCGGGAGAAGGTGGCCCGGACCGCCGCCCTGGGCAAGGCCGCGACCTGGAAGTTCCCGGGCCCCATCAACGCCCGGACCCTGGCCGCCACGCTTCCCCACCAGAAAATCACGGCCTGGACCGTGTCCCTGTGCATGGGCCTTCTGGGCCTGGGGGGGGTGACCCTGGCCCTGTCCCTGGGGATTTTTTACGAGCCCGCCTATCCCCATGCCGCCTGGGCGGCCGCCGCCCGGTGGGCCGCGCCCCTGGGTCTGGGAGCCTGGGCCATGCTGATATTTGGGGCCAGGCGGGTCCTCTCCACCCGCCTGGACGGCCACCGGGCCCTGGTCGTGGCCGCCTCCCTGGGGCTCCCTGTCGTTATCCTGGCCTTTCTGGGCGCTTTCTTTTTCACCAACGGCTTTCTCGACGACTCCCCCCCCGCCACCAGCTCCGCCGTGGTGACCCGCCTCCAGATCATCCACGGCAAGTCCAAGACCTACAAGGTATGGGCGAAACGCCCGGACGGCTCCGCCCCCGTGGGCGTGGGCGTGTCCCTGGCCCGGTTCAAAGGTTTCCGCCAGGGCGAAACCGTGTTCCTCACCACCCGCCCAGGCCGGCATGGTGTGGAATGGGTCCTGGAACTGGAAAAGCCCCGCTGAACATCGTCGGCCACTCCCTGAGCAAAAAATGCAGGGCATCTGCCCCCCTTTTCATCGGAAGAGGAAGGGTGAAGGGGTGCCGTTGGCACCCGGCAAACCTCCTTGCCGATGATTTCCAGTTCCCCCTTGACAAGGCCTTTGATTGCAGCATATATGTGCGTACAAGTGTTTGTTCATATGTCAAAACATATGTTCTACGCAGGCGTGCCCTTTTTGCCTGAAACGGTGGGGAAAACAACGTCACGGAGGCACAGATGCTGACGAAAAAATTGTTTCAACCGGTGGCGGACAGGGTGATGAGCGTCATAGCGGCCCTGGCCGCAGATCCCTCCACGAAACCGCTTGCGCATTCAAAAGCCGATGCAAAAAACGGAATGGTCGTCACCAACTGCAAAGTGGTGGACGTGGTAAGCGGCCGGGTTCTGGATAATTCCTCGGTTCTCATCCGTGGCGGCGTCATCAAAAGCATCCGGCAAGGCATGGCAACCGGGATGGGCGATGTGGAGGTCCTTGATCTTGGCGGGCGCTACCTCATCCCGGGGCTGATCGACGCCCACTGCCACATCAGCGTGTCCAGCACGTTTTCCATTTTGCCCACCATCGGGGATGCGGCGCGCAACTACCGCCAAATCCGGCGCCAGTGGGCCACGAGCATCGAATCAGGGGTGACCGCAGTGCGGGACGCGGGCTCTTTCCCCCTCCTGCGGAAAGGGCTTGAGCGTGACGTGAAAAACGGCCTGCTCAAGGGGCCGCGTGTGTTTCACTGCAACTCTATCATGAACGTCAAAGGGTCTCATCCGGACATTCCGCCCCATCACATCCATCCTTTGGCCAAGCCGGCCTCTCTGGTGATGGGCTCCATCGGAATGGATTTCCGTTCCGACAAAGATCTTTTGCCCGCACTGGAAAAAAACCTGCCACAGGCATCATTCATCAAGCTTACCGTGGACAATCAATCCATGTTCCACGGCAAGGGAGAAATCCCGGTGTACTCAAACCGGCAGCTCCAACGGATCTTTGATTTTGCAGAGGGACATGGCCTGCCTGTTGCTTGCCACTGTGGCACCAGCTGGGGTTTAACGAGAATGCTGAACTATCCTGTCCATTCATTCGAACATGTGGTCTCAGACATACCATTGCCCGATAAAGTTATTCAAACCCTGGCGGATAGAAACATTTCCGTGGTCCCCACCATGAGTGTGGGCTCTGCGTATGTTATCAATGGCGTTCTTGAACACATACCGGTCCAATTGTTAAGTGATTTTGTGAGAAATGAAATCGAGAGGGCAAACGCTTATCTGAAAAACGTTCCAAAACACCATTGCGACCCCAAGATCCACGCCGCAAGCCTTAAGCGCATGGCGCTGTACGGCAAACACACCAGCGAGCATCTTTTGAAAAAGCGCAAGTATCTGCCGGAAGCGGCACACTTTGTCCGGATTCTCACAACGGGCGCAAAAAACCTTTTGAAAATGCGGGATGCTGGCGTGAACATCGGATGCGGTATGGATGCGGGCATGCCCCTGAACTATTTCGGTGCCCTCCACCGGGAAATCGGGCTTTTGGGAAGAATCGGTTTCACCAACCTTGAGGCCCTCCAAACCGCAACCATCAACAGCGCAAGGGTCATCGGAGCGGCCGAGATCCTGGGATCCATTGAACCGGGCAAGCTGGCCGATCTGGTGGTGGTTGACAAAAACCCCCTGGAAGATCTGTCCGCCCTTGAAAAGCCGGTTCTTGTTATGAAGGATGGGCGTGTGGAGCACACCCTCCTGAACAACGGGAACGGAAAAGGGCTCGATCGGATTTGAATAGGTACCGCACCCGGTTTTCCGGACACAAGTTTGATGGCCTCGTAAAAAGACGAAAAGCTACGCTCCTGGTTATTCCTGCGAAAGCAGGAATCCATTTTTTTCCAAATGGTTATGGATCCACGCTTTCGCGTGGATGACGAACATTTTGGCTTTTTACGAACTCGTCAAGTTTGTGGGTTACGCGGCCTTGGGTGTGAGGGCCGCGAGCCAGGCGTCCCCGGCTTGGTTTGGCTCTGGGAGCCGTTTTCCTCCACCCGCCATTGGCCGTTGTACAAGTCCACGAACCTGCCCACCGCGCGCCTGACCTCCTCGACTTTGCGGAAGACATAGCCGTTGATCGCCTGCTCCTTCAAGGTCCTGTTGAACCTCTCCATGACCCCGTTAGTCTGGGGCTGCTCGATGAATGCGAAGCTTTTTCGGATCCCCCAGAAGCGCACCTGATGGATGAAGTGGCCGGGCCGATAAGGGTCTCCAGGATCCATCCGGTTTGTGCCAGCCCAAGCTTCCCATCTTCCATGGTTTGTAAAAGAAGCGTAAAAACAGCGATTTAGCTTGTTTGTGCGCCGGGGTGCCCTATGGTGATCTGAGAGGCAAAGAAACGGCCACCGGTAACTCGGGTAAGCATACCTTTCATTGAGAGCGCCAAGGAAAAAACTCATGACGGATTCACACCCCACGCACAAACTCGGAAAAAAAGCCAAAGTCCTTTTGTCCAGCGTGTTCGGCCCCTATGCTGTGGACGATGAATACGGAAGCCGCGCCATAAACCCCATGGAACTCTACCAGAACCAGGTCACCCGCGTTCAGGGCATCTTTTCCCTGCGCATGTTCCACCAGAGCTTCGGCCTGGCGCTGATCCAGGAAAACCTGGAAGGTCCGTGCACGATTTTGGATTTCCCCACCCTGGACCAGTTCATAAACGAGGTCAGCGAAAACGATTACGACGTGGTGGGCATCACGGCCATCCCGCCCAATATTTTGAAAGCCAAAAAGATGTGTGAGGTGGTGCGCGAACACTTGCCCCAGGCAAAAATCATCATCGGCGGACACATAGCCAATGTGCCGGATATTGAAAAACGCCTGGACGCCGACCACGTGGTCAAGGGCGATGGCGTTTCCTGGATGCGGCGCTATTTTGGCCAGGACCCGGAAGAACCCGTAAAGCACCCAGCTGTTAGCTCCGCCTTCGGGTCGCGCATCGTGGGCCACAGCTTAAGCAAAAACCCCAAGAACACCGCCGCCATCCTCGTGCCCTCGGTGGGCTGCCCGGTGGGATGTAATTTCTGCGCCACCTCGGCCCTTTTCGGGGGCAAGGGAAAGCACATAAATTTTTATGAAACGGGAAAAGAACTCTTTGACGTTATGTGCGGCATAGAAAAGAAGCTTAAGGTGAAATCCTTTTTTATCCTGGACGAGAACTTTCTGCTGCAGCGGAAACGGGCCCTGGAACTCCTGGACCTTATGGAGGCCCATGGCAAGCACTGGGCCCTTTCGGTCTTTTCCAGCGCCCGGGTTTTGCGTTCCTATGAAATGGAGCAACTGGTGCGCCTGGGCGTAAGCTGGGTCTGGATGGGCATGGAGGACAAGGCCAGCCAGTACCGCAAACTTAAAGGGGTGGACACCCATGCCCTGGTGGACGAACTCAAGGAAAACGGCATACGGGTTCTGGGTTCCACCATACTGGGTCTGGAACACCACACCCCCGAAAATATCGGCCAGGCCATAGACCACGCAGTGGCCCACAACACGGATTTTCACCAGTTCATGCTCTATACGCCGGTGCCGGGCACTCCATTACACGCCGAGCACCAGGCCAAGGGCACCCTGTATCCCGAGAGCGAGTTCTCCCTGTCCGACGCCCACGGCCAGTACCGGTTCAACTACCGGCACGACCACTTCAAAAACGGTGAGGAAGAGCAGGTGATAATCGACGCCTTTACCCGCGACTTTGAGGTCAACGGCCCCAGCCTGTCGCGGATTGTCCGCACCTATCTGAGGGGATGGCAAAAGTACAAGAACCACTCCAGCAGACACGTGCGGCGGCGTATGAACTGGGAGATCGACCCCATACGAAAGGACTGGGCCGGCGCGGTATGGGCCATGCGCAAGCATTACCGCCATGACCCGGCCATGTTCGAGCACATGGACAGGCTATTGAAGGATCTTTACAGTGAATTCGGTATGCAGACCAAAATTCTGGCGCCGATAATCGGACGCATTGTGAGTCTTGCCATGAAGCGGGAACAAAAAAGGCTGGACCGGGGTTGGGCCTATGAGCCCCAGTGCCTCCGCAGGCAAAACTCCGCCGCCAAGGCCCAGGCTCAAAAAAGCGGGGCAAAATTCAAAAGAGACCTTCCCCTAGGGGCCGGCAGCTTCAAACCCGTGTCGGGTATGGGATAAGGCGTGTCCAGGTGGACTTCCCCTGGATTCGTAGACAGGTTTCACCAACCTCGGAGGCCCGCACACCGGAGCCCCTTTCGGCGGTGGACTTCCCCTGGATTCGTAGACAGGTTTCACCCTCCAACTGAAGCCCTTTCAAAATCGCAGGGACTGACCATCCCGAGATTCTGGTTCTGTTGTAAAAACCTCTATATAGCCGGTCCTGAAAAAGCGTTTACCCATTGAAATTGTTTGATAAAAATACATATTTGTGGTAACGGAATTTGCAGGATTCGGGTTGTTTTCTTTCCAGAACCTTGCAGATTTTGGATGAGAACTTCAATGGTAAGCGTTCAGGGGGTCTCTACGCCAGTTCGGCTATCCAGGTCACATCGGTGGGTTGACCATTGAGGTGATCGGAGATGGCTTGGACGAGGCGGGGGTAGGTGGGGAGGTCGTGCATGCGGCAGGTTTGCTTTACGGAG
>JAHJUF010000024.1 GCA_018829095.1 Pseudomonadota bacterium
ACCCCCCAAGCTCGGCCATTCGGCCAGCCATCCCGGGCGATTAACTCAGCGGGAGAGTGCTACCTTCACACGGTAGAAGTCGCAGGTTCAAATCCTGCATCGCCCACCAGCAAATCCAAGGGGTTACGGTTCATGCCGTAACCCCTTTTTATTGCCTGCCACCATTTTGCTACCACTTTCCGCGAAAATAGTACTTTCCAACTTGCAGGCGGACTCCTGGTTGATGGGCTTCATGAGGTGGGCGTAGACGTTCAGGGCCACGGTTGGGGAGGAGTGTCCAAGCTGGGCCTATCACGCCAAGTATTGGAACGTGCATATTGCGTCAGCATTTCCCTTGCAACACCACTACCGGCGGTGCCGCTTGACAACATTGAATGTGCACAAGTTGAGAAACGGGTTCAAAATTTCTGGCGGGAGAGCTATTTGAAAAAAACATGAAAAAAGGCGTTCAGGCTGATATAGAGGCTGGAGCGAGGCCATTTTTGGCGGATCTCCAAGTTCCTGCGCTGGACAGGGGAAAGCCCATCGAAGATGGGCCAGGGTTGGGGCTTTTCCGGTTGACTTCTTTTGAAATACAAGAGAAATCGGAATGGATCTCATATATAGAAAGGGAGACGCCCATGGCAACAAGGTTGATGGCATCCTTTGCGTGCCTGTGCGCGCTGGTTTTGGGACCGGCCCTGTGGGCCGCACAGGATGGGGAAAAAGAAGCGGAATCCCAAACAGCGGCCCTTGAACAACAGTCCCGCAGCCTGGAGGACGTCCAGGACGCGGCCTCCCGGGCCCGGGAGATCATCGCCAGGGCGGCCTCCAACCTGGACAACCTGCAAATGCTGCTTCCCGCGGTACAGACCGCCAAACAGGTCAGGCAGGAGGCGCTGAAGGCCGTGGACCGGGAGGAGTTCGACCGGGTAATGGAGCGTCTGCAGCAGGCTCTTTTGGCCCAGGAGGGGGACGACACCACCATGGCCCAAAAAGTTTCCTCCTGCCGCGAGACCACGGACGCCTTTTTGGACACAGCCGCCCTGGACGACCAGGGCGTGCTCAAACGCCTGACCCGGGTGAACCTGGAAATGGCCCAGGCCTTGAGTTCATCCTCCCCGCCCGGGATGCAGGACATCACCCTCACCCTCGCGCTTTCCCGCTGGCTGCAAACCGAAGCGCACGAAGCCTTCAAATGCCTGGCGCAACTGGACGAACAGCTTGTGCCCCTGATGCGCAGGAACACCGGCAAGCGCATGGGTATTGCCAGGGACCTCTTCCTTTCCCGAAGCGTCGCCCCGGCCCTGACTCCGACCGAAAACGAGAGCCAACAGCCCCAGCAAGGAAAATGAGCCCATGAAATCAGCAACTCTCCTGCCCGGGAAGGCGCTCCGGGTCCTGGCTGCCCTTCTTGTGTGCATGCTGGTGTTTGTTGCCCCGCTCTGCCTTGCCAACGGCCAGGACGACGCCGCGGCTGCGAGGCTAGAAAAACTCTACAAGGAAAAGCAGGAGGTGGACGACCAGATTTCCGGCCTTGCGGGAAAACCCGAGGAACTGGAAAAGGGCCGCCAGCAAATAGGGGACGCCTACCGCCATCTCAAAAAAATGGAGATGAAGCTTCAGGCCATCCAGTTATGGAACCGTTTTGCGGGGTTCATGGGAGTGGCCAACGACGCCATCACCAAGATCAACCCATGTAATTCCGTGGTGAGCTTTCTCGCGGGCTTTTTTGTGGACCGGGCCGGCGGGGCCATGAATAACCCCCCGCTCCAGGCCAAAATGGGAGCTCTGAAAAGCAACCTGTCCACAGCCACGCCCAGCCTTCACCAGCTCGACCAAGCCCTGCACCTGAGCCCGGAGCAGACGGCGGACCTTCTCGTTTCCAGGGGCATGGTTACACTCGAGTGGATAAGCCTCTGGAAACGCACGCCCGAATACCTGGTCGCCACCAAAAGCGGCGCGCTTGTCACGGGCAAGATCACGTTCATTCAGGAGCGCCTGGGCCCTGCCATCCGGGACCTTGTGAGCATCAGCTATGAAATGGCAGGGGTCATCGCCGCGCTCAGGAGCCACCAGGACGCCCTGGAAAAGCGCTCCAGGGAGCTGGAGCGGGAGATCAAGCGAATCAACAACAACAATGCCTTTACCGATGCCCTGAAAAATGCGTCCCAGCCCCGGCCCCTGCTTCCGCACGTGGAGGTTACCCTCTACCCCCCCGAACCCATGGCCTACGCCGCCGCGGCCGCAAAGGCCAGGAAAGCCTGGGACGACCTGAAGTCAAACGCCATCGACGAGGGCACCTACCGCGCCATCCTCAACAAAACCCATTACGACGCCAACGCCTTCATTTGGAAGACCGTGGAGCCGCAAGCCAAGGCCTACCAGAAGGAGGCCGATTTCTACTGGAACGAGCTGTTCCGCATCCTGCGCACCATTGATGACCGTGCGACCCGGAGGGCCTATTACAATGCCGCCTGCCAGCGCCTGAACGCCGCCTACGATGCATACCATGAAGCTATGGATGCCCAATGGAAGGCCAAAAAGGAACAGTACGACGAGCCGGTCAAAAAACTGCGCGAGGAGGAAGAGACCGAGAAACAACTTTTTGCCGCCTGGGACAAGAGGGTGACCGACTGGGAGCAGATCCCCGCCACCTACTACTACCCGGACTGGGATAAAATGAAGTTGTTCGGGAATGACTGGAAGCTCGGGGGCTCGTCTTTTTCAGGATTCACCCTGGCCGGGCTGGCCTGGGGGGCCGCCGCCTCCCTGGACTACTACGCCCGGATAGGCGGATCCCCTCCGGTGAGCAGGCTGCAAAACGCCTCCAAAAATTATGCCCAATGGGCCGAGACCATCACCCATCGGACCAGGTTCGCAGAGGAAATTTATTCCAACTGCTTATCGGCCGATACCCGGTTCCTGGGTTACGCGGACATGGTGGACGGCCTGGCCCAGGAACTGGAGCCCAACATCGAGGTGTGGGAATACATCAGACCCTGGAGCAACTTCCGGCACGGGTGGCCCCGCCAGATGTACAACAGCATGAAAGGCTGCTCCGAGATTTACTCCCTCATGGCCCAGGGCATGGCGGAAACCGCCGAGGCCAATATCCAGGACATCCGTGAGCAGGCCAGGCGCGCCCAGCAGGCGGCCTCGGCCATGGCCGGGGCTGATGCGGCATGGGCCCTGTCCCAGAGCACGGCCGAAGCCCTGATAAAGGCCCATACCGCCTTCGGCAACCAGAACCTGGACCCGGCGGGTTCACGCGGCCCGAGATTTCTGCGCGACAACAAGATCAGCAAAGACGATATTGCGGCCATCAACGAACTGACCGAGAGCCTGAACACGCCGGAAAAAGTCGAAGAGCACGCGCTGGTCCTGTATGCAAACAGGTACGGAGGGGCCCTCCCCTTCGTCACCGTCCCCACGGTGGAGCAGGTGGCCGCCATCAAGAAGCGCTACGACATGCAGGCCACCCCGGCGGCCAACGCTTACAACGAATACTCCACAGCCTACTCGGAGTACGTCTCCGCCGAGAAATCCCTGGAATCCACCCTGGATGGCATGCGCAACCGCATAGCCGACGCGGCTCCGGCCCAGCTTGCCTACCTGTACCCGGAAGTGGCCGTGGCCGATGCCCTGGGCGGCGGCTACGGACCCTTCACTTTGGCGGGCTGGTACCCGCCCGACCCCCAGGACATGGCCGCCGGATATCCCCTGGCCGACGGTCTTTTTGCCCAGTTGACCCAGGCTGTCACCCGGTACCACCAGAAGGTGGACCCCGTGCTCAATGACATCCAGGGCGGCTTTGTGTCCCGGGCCAAGGAACTGGACGCGCTGACCGCCTCTGCAAGGGCCATGGCCGCCTCCCCAAGCGGCGGCTCCGCCGCCGCGCTGGAAAACCTGCATGAAAAAGGCGAAGAAATCTACGCGCCCCTGAAAAAGGCAGGGCTGATCGAATCCGGCATGACCATCCACCGCTCGTACAACGCCCTGAATTACGCCATTTCCTCGGCCTACTCCCGCATGACCTACATCATGCATAGAGACCAGACTCTATCCGAGATTTCCACGCAACTGGAGCAGGCAGAGCAGATACTGGACTCCGGAGCCACGGCCCAGTCCCTGGCATCTGCGGAGTCCATGCGCCAGGTCCTGGCCGGGTACCTCTCTCCCCGCTCCCGGCTTTTTTCTTACGCCGACACTCCGGGCGTGGCGGAACTGATGCAGAATATCCGGGACACTGTGGACAGGCTCTCCGACTATATGACCCGGGCCAACGCTGCGCGCGAACAGGAGCAGAGGCGGAAAGTCGGGGATTTCTACAAGGACTTTTCCCGGACCTACGAAAGCCGCGATGCGGGAGCCGTGGTGGGGCTCCTGGACACGGGATGGTACGCGCCCGACGGCAGCACCCTTGACGACGTGGAGGAGATGCTGGACAACTCCTTTTCCGTGTTCGACCGCGTGGAGTACCATGTGGACAGCCTGTCGGTGATCAACCTGGGTGACGGCACCATGCAGGCCACCTACACCGCCCGCATCAAGGGCTACATCTACGACTCGGACCTGACCCACGAGGAAACATCGTCGGTCACCGACATCCTGGGAGACAGGGACGGTCGACTGCGGGTGCTCAGGACCACGGGGGGGCGTTTCTGGAGGCAGTAGCAGCAGTCTGCCGGGAAACTCTCCTGCATGGCGCGCGAGCCATCCGGCGCCGGGAGCAGCGATTGCAGGGCGGGAATCAAAAAGCGAGGCGCAATGCCACGGAAGCGTTTTTCGGCAACCTGGCCGTCGGAGGGGAAAAAGGGCAAAACCCTCTTGATCCAGGTTCCCCAACAGGCTCCTGGGAGGACGGCCGAGGGAAAGCCTATGAGCCAGGGAGGCAGGCCTTTTTGGAAACAGCCCCCAGGTATTGCCAAAACGGCGGGCAACGCTTTTTGGATATTGCTTTTTCCTCTGTACAAAATTATGGAAACTTTCCTTGTAAGACAGAGGGTTTCACGTGCTCCGGGCGGTGACCTTCGCCCGGAGAAACACCCGGGCAGGAGTATGTGTCCACTATCATGAGGCGAACCATCACAGTGGGTTGGAGGAGGGGAATGGGGAATGAAACAACTTAAGAAGACCGTCCTGGGGGCGTTTCTTGCGGTGCTGTGCGCCTTCGGGTGGGCAACGGGACCGGCGTTGGCGCAGGATCCTGCCGATGCCATGGAGCCGTCCGAAATTCCCGAAGCTGCACAAATGCAGCAGCCGGACCGGATGGGACAGCCAGCCGGGGAGCAGCCGGCCTACGAGGTCCACATGGCCAACCGGACCGACATTTTCTGGTATGGGGTCACCGGCCCCGGCCAGGCGTCGAGTTTTTACGAGCCGGGCTGGCACATCCTGCAGGAAAACGATTTCAGGGCGGCCAACCTCAAGGATGGCTGGGACTCCCTGTTCAACCTCAATGTCCGGACAACGGACACGGACCAGTTCGACCCGGAGCGCTTTTCCATCCAGAGGGCGGACTGGCGCGTCAAGAAGAACAACGTGACAGGCTACCTGGGCGACTACTTCGCCAACCTGTCCCAGTACACCATGAGCCAGGGCATCAAAGGCGCGGCCTTCAAGATGCAGTTCCAGGACGCGGACAACTACCTGACCGCCAACTACGGCTCCTTTGATGGCCAGTGGTCGTACCTCCTGCGCGAAACCGACGATGAGCCCATGGACCGTTACGGCGGCGGCATGCGGTATCAGTTCGCCCGCGAGGGCTGGCGCCTGGGTGCCAACCTGGCCACGGTGCAGGACCGCCGGGGCGACTCCAACCGCGCCTTCGAGGATGTCTATGACCAGTGGGTGGGGGCTTTTGACTGGGAATACCGCTCCGGCCCCGTTGTGATGAACGGCGAGCACGCTTACGCAGAAACGGAAAAGGACTCCGTGAACGCGCCCCGGGACAATATGTACGGCACCGCCAACCGCGTGGGCCTGAGGGCCCGCCTGGGCGTGGTCACGGCCAACGCCCGTTGGGAAAGGGTTGAGCCCTGGTTTGTGTCCGTGGCCGGCGGCGCCACGCCGGACCGCACCCGCTCCTACGTCAAGCTGGATACCCGTGTCAACAGGACGTTCAAGCTGTATGGCATGTTCGACTACAACGCCAACAACATCGAAGACGACGGGCCGGTGACCACCCGCAACACCACGGGGGAATTGGGAACCCGGTTCAGCCGTCTTTTCGGACGCCAGAGCCTCAACGGCACCCTGGCCCTGCGCCGCAAATGGACCGACACCTCGGACGACTCCAGGGACATGACTTCGGACCGCATCAAGGTGTCCCTGTCCGACAGGTTGTGGAAAACGGTACGGCTCAAGGGGCAGTTCGAGGCCATCCTGGACGACCACGCATTCGACGACCAGAGTCCTGATGATTATTTTTACGACCTGGAGATTTCCTCCCGCCACTTCCTGGCCGACCGGGCCTGGGAACTATCTCCCAGCTTCCAGGTGGGCATCCAGGAACGGGAAAACCTCACCACGGGCGGCGACGACGTTTCCGAGATGGTCCGGGCAGAAATGGCTGCGGCTTACAGACGCCTGCTGCGCATGGGCCTGAATGTGGAGCGCAACAGCAACTTTTTCGACCAGCACACGGGCATAGACTCCACTCGGGACCGCCAGAACCTGTACTGCGAGAGCACCCCTGAATGGCTCAAGGGCGGACGCCTGCGGGTGGAGGTTGCCAACAACGACTACATGTTCAGGGACCCCACGTTGGGTTTCAATGAGAAAATCGTCCAGTTCTCCGTCCACTTCGACCTGGACAAAAAGGATACCAAGGAGGGCGCATGATGCGAATTCACCGCCTTAGAATCGTGACCATCCTCTTATTCGTAGCGGCGGCCGTGGGCCTGGCGGCCCTGGCCCCGCAGAACGCGTCGGCGGCGTGGTGGAAGTTCGGCAAGTCCGATGACCTGCCCGATATCTCGGACCTGAAGTTCAACCAGGTCAATGTCAACGACGTGGAGGACCACCTGACCTTGGGCAAGGACGACCTGGACCAGGGGCGGGTGGTGCTGCGCGGCCGGGCCACCCTGGACCAGGGCAAGGTGGGCAAGGTGGAGGTGTCCCTGGACGGCGGCAAGACCTGGAAAAAGGCCTTGCTGGGGGACCGGGGCATATTCTCCTTCGAGTTCACCCCGGTGCTGGAGCGGCCCTACGCCTTTGTCGTGCGGGCCCTGTCCACCACGGGCAAGTCCAGCGACGTGGAGGACCACACCTTTGACTTCACCGTGTCCTCGCGCACCAACACCGAGGCGGTCAAGGCCGCGTTTTTTGAGATGATCCGCCTGTACTGCGCCGAGAACTCCATGGGCTTCATGAACGGGGTGTCACCGAACTTCGACGGCAACCTTTCGGCCCTGGCCGATGCCGTGCAGAACGACTTCAGAGCCTTCGACAACATCCGCATCCAGGCTTTCATCACGCGGATCGTGGAGTTCGACAACAATTTCGACGTGTACTTCACATTCAACCGCCAGGTGATGTCCACCCGCACAGGACAACTGCTCAAGGACCAGCTGGCCTCCACCTGCGAGTTCACGCGCCAGGGTGAGGGGTACCAGCTGTATTCCCTGTCCCATCCGCTTATCTTCGGTCTGTCCGATCCGGAGAACGTGGCTTCATCCGGTTTCGTCACGGAGGAGTCCGTGGGCCGCTCGGCCATCGTGGTCACCAAGGACGGCCAGGCCAAGGAGGAAGTGCTGGGCCAGACCGCAGGACAGGGCGACAGCACAGTGCAGGAAGGCTCCGCGTCACTTGTCTCCCAGGGTTTCAACAACGCCGAGGGATTCGTTTTCGAGGACGACACGGTGGTCAACTGTCAGGACAGCCCGGACTTCTGCATGGAATTCCACATGCTGTTCATCCCGCAGGCTTCCGGAAACGCGATCCAGGACCTGGGCACCAGGAACCTGGACGACGTCAGGGAAGTGCCGGAAACAGGCTACTCGCAGGGCCTCCAGGGAGAAACCCGGGTCGGCCACGTGTACGCCTTCAGGCTGGGCAACGGGCATTACGCCATCCTGTCTTTTTCGGAGTTAGGCACGGAAATAGACCCGGTCAACCAGGTGTTCCGGTCCCGCTTCCGTTACAAGTACCAGACCGAGGCGGGAAAAAGGACGTTCTAAAGCCCCTGGCTCTCCAACAGTGTTTTCGCGCCGGGCCCTTCAAGGGTCCGGCGCGAAAACCCGGTGGTATCCTCCAATCCATATCGACTCGCCGACGCCCCTCCCCCTTTTTGCCTCATTTTTTCCCTTTCAACCGAAGCAGGCTGCCACGAAGAAGGCGGAGCCAGCGGCCGGATAGGCGAATGGCGTCTTCGGGGCAGAGTTCCTGGCAGCAGTAGCAGGAGATGCAGCGGTCCGGGTCGGGGTGGGCGGCCTTGTTTTTCAGGGTCATGACCTTTTCCGGGCAGTGGGCCACGCAGATGCCGCAGCCCACGCATTTTTCCGCCAGGACCTCGGGTACGCAGGCCAGGCGGCGGGAGAGCAGGCGGTTCAGGAGCACGCCGGTCATGCCGGGGATGTAGGTGGAGGGGAACTGGAAATCAGGCACCGGGTTCAGGTGACCCTGGATGTCGATTTTGGCCGGATCGGTTTCGCCCAGGCCTGTCTTGGCGGCGATGTCCACGGTGGGCACAGTGGCGCGTTTGACGCCCAGCATGTGAAGGCAGACCGCGTCCAGGGTGGCGGCGTTGTCCGAAGCCAGGATGCGGTTTAAGTGCCTTGGGGTGCCGTTGGACGGGCCGTTGCCCTCCATGGCCACCACGGCATCCATGATGTTCAAATCCGGCGGGCGCAGGCGGTGGATTTCCACCAGGGCCTCGGCAAAGCGCCGGGGGGTCACGGCCACGGAGTGGACCTTCATCTTGTCGCCCCCCACCACGTAGCCGAAGGTGTTTTTGATGGCGCCGGTGAAGACCGTGAGGCCGTGGGTTTTCAGCTTGGGCAGGTTCACCACCAGGTCCGCGGTGAGAACCCGGCGGCTGATGGTGACCTTTTTCACCCAGGGGCAGGCGAGGTCCACGCGCACGGGGTCCGTGCCGATGTTCTCGTAGCACCCGCCGGCCGCAGCCACGATGCCGGCGACTTCGGCGGCCTGGGCCGCCCGGCCGTATCCCCCCACCCCGGGGTTGTCCCCCACGATGACCGTGGCCCCGGCCCCGGCCAGGCACCGCACCACCTCCTCCACCACCCGGGGATGGGTGGTGACGCCCTTGTCCGGGTCATGGGGGGCCAGGATGTTGGGTTTCACCAGCACGGTCCTGCCCGCCACGTCCAGGGGAAACGCCTGGAAAATCCGCTCGATCACCCGCCCCAGGGAATCGCTGTAATCCGCCTCGGCCACCAGGACCCGGGCTTTTTTCGATGGGATCATGGAGAGTCACCTTTCCTTTGTGCGTCAACCCAGGCGCATGACCGAGGAGAACCGCTCGAACTCGGTTTCCACGGGCAGGTTCCGGTCCTTTAGGAGCCGGATCATGGGGGGGGCGTTAAAACGCAGGTAGGGGTTCACGGAAAACTCGTCCGCCAGGGTGGAGCGGACCAGGGCGGGGTCGTATTTGGCCTCGTAGGCGGTGATGGCCGGGTTGTCCGGTTCCAGGTGCCAGGCAAAGGCCAGGGACTGGTCCACGTAGTCGTGGCCCGAATAGATGAACGTCTCCGGCGGCCAGGCCATGATGGTCTTCAGGGAGCGGAAGAACGCCTCCACGTCGCCGGTGAAGCAGTTGCCCACCGTGGCGTTGAACAGGGTGTCTCCCGTGACCGCGAAACCCGGGGCCAGGAAGCACAACGAGTCCATGGTGTGGCCGGGGGTGGAGATCGCCCGCACCGCCTCGTTGTTCAGGAGGATTTCCCCCTGGGCCAGAGCGTCATCCGGGTCCGCGTAAGGGCAGCCCAGGGCCGCCACAAGCTCCCGGGTTCCGGCCGTATGGTCCGGGTGGCGGTGGGTATTGGTCACCAGGACAGGCGTAAGCCCCCTGGCGGCGATGTACTCCCGGATATCCTCCACAGCCCCGCCGTCCACCACCAGGGCCTGGCTGGGGCCGTGGAGCACGTAGGCCAGATTGTCCGCCATGTACCGGAACTGAGCGATCTCCATGCCATCCTCCACCTAAATCCAGGCTGTTTCCGGTTGGGGGCTGAAAAAAAGAAATCCCCCCTGCCCCCCTTTTTCAAAGGGGGGTTCCACCGGTTTTTCAAAAGGGGGTTCCGTTGAGACCGCTGCCCGGCCGGGGGGCCAGGTTAATCTCCCGGATGAACCCGGCTTTTTCCAATGTACCAGATGCGGCCCGGGCGGGAAAAGCCCTGGCTTGACCCCCTGGCCCGGCTCCCTTATAACTCCAGGCCATGGATAATCGCGATGACCACCTGCTCGAATCCGAGCCCTTTTACCTTCCCGCCGGGAACGAGGTGGATCTGTTCACAGCCGCCTACGAGGACCGGCTGCCGGTGATGCTGAAAGGCCCCACGGGCTGCGGCAAGACGCGCTTCGTGGAGCACATGGCCTGGCGGCTTTCCCGCCCCCTGGTGACCGTGGCCTGCCACGAGGACCTTTTCGCCTCGGACCTGGTGGGACGCTACCTCCTTTCGGGCAACGAGACCGTGTGGTCGGACGGGCCCCTGACCCGGGCCGTGCGCATGGGGGCCCTGTGCTACCTGGACAAGATCGTGGAGGCCCGCAAGGACACCACGGTGGTCATCCACCCCCTGGCCGACGACCGGCGCATCCTGTCCATCGACAAAAAGGGCGAAATCCTTTCCGCCCACCCGGACTTCGCCCTGGTCATCTCCTACAACCCGGGCTACCAGTCCGTGATGAAGGACCTGAAACCCAGCACCCGCCAGCGGTTCGTGGCCATCTCCTTTGACTACCCCGCCCCGGAGGCGGAAAAAGCCATCGTGACCCAAGAGGCCGGGGTGGACGAGGAAACCGCCGCCCGGCTGGTGGACCTGGGCCAACGTATCCGGACCATGCGGGACCAGGGCCTGGCCGAGGGCTCCAGCACCCGGCTTTTGGTGTACGCCGGCCGCCTCATGCGCCGAGGAGTGGACCCCAAAAACGCCTGCCGCATCGCCATGGCAGCCCCCCTCACCGACGACGAAAGCCTCCTCAAAACCATGGAGGAACTCATCGGGGATTTGTTCTAGGGGGATAGGGGCTGTTTCCAAAAAGGATTTCTATTGCGATGGGCTGCAAAATCCCATGGCTGCGTCAGCAAAGAAAAAAGGGTCCTCAATGTGGCCCTGCCACACCTGCGGCCCTTTTCCCCCCGCTTCCTTGCTTTCTTGCTATAAAATTTTTCGCTCCATCTCATGACGAAATCCTTTTTGGAAACAGCCCCGAGCCTCCCATGACCGATCAAGAACTCGCCGCCATCCTGGCTCCCCTTGCGGAAATGGACCTCCAGGCCGGAAAAGAGGCTCTTGAGGCCCTTTCAAGCGCCGGGGTTTCGCCGGAAGTGGCGGCAACCGTGGCCGAGGACGGGGTCTGGGCCCTGAACCGGGAGACGGCTTTCGGCCGAAATTTTGTCCGGGGCATGGCCTTGCTCGCGCCCCGGGTCCCGGCCCGGCGGTTTTTGCTTTATCGCCGCCTGGTGAGGGCCGCCGGAAATCGGGGGGCCACGGCCGGGGCAGCCCTGGCCCGGGGGCTGGCCCGGGCGGAACCCCTGGGGCCACGGGCCAGGGCGCGGTTCCTCCGGGCGTTTTCCGCCCTGGAATCCACGGGTGCCCATGCCCTGAAACGTCCCCTGGACGGCTTCATCGAACTCACGGACCAGGGCCATATCATAACGGCCCTGGCCTTCCTCTCCCTGGTCCACGCCGTGTTTTCCCGACGCATGTCCTACCACCAGACCCTGGAGATGCTCCAGCGAATTCCTGCCATAGCCCAGGCCCTTCCCCCGGCCCGGCGGGCGTTCCAGATGGAGGTCCTGGCCCGGACCGCCCGGGCGTTCCCGGACCTGGTGAAGCCCTTCCTGGACGGCCTGGCCAGGGACCTCTCCCTGCTGGACGAGGACGCGCTTTCGGTTTTCGCGGACCAGGCTTTGGAACTGGCGAAAACATCGCCCGAAGCCGCGGCCCGGCACCTGGCCCTGGAGTCAACGCACAGCCTCCGCCGGGCGGAAGGCCTGATCCGGGCGGCGGTGCTTTCCCGGGAACGGCCCGGGCTCACGCGCTACCTCCGGGCCCGCACCGGCCTCCGCCTGGACGTGCAGCCCCTGGACCCGGATATGGGGGGGCTGGCGGCCTGTGACGGCTCAACCGTGTACCTGGCCCCGGAGATCGGCCTATATTCCCAGCGGCCAAAAAACCGAGATCTGTACCGGGTCCTGGCCGGGTTGGAGGCCGGGCTGATGGAGGCCGGAACCTTTGGCCTGGACGCGGACAAGGCGGCGGTCCTTTGCCATGAGAACCAAACCCCCGTCTTGCCCAAGCCCGCCAGGGCCGGAGCCTCGGAGCTTTCCCGGCTGGTCCGGGCCATGGCCGACCCGCGCCTGGGAACAGACCTGTTCACGATTTTCGAACACGGCCGGGTGTGGCGTTTCCTCGGGAACCGTTACCCGGGATTCCGGCGGCTGGCCCTTTCCTTTCTCCTGCCCGAGGCCGACCGGCTGGCCCGGGGTCTCTTGCCCGGATGCCGGGCCACAGCCCTGTTTTCCCTGTACCGGGCCGTGGCCCTGGACCAGGCCCCTCCCCTGCCCTGCCCGGCGGCGCGATGGGCCCGGGAGTTTGGGGACCACCCGCCGGAAAGCCCCGAGGAGAGCGCCCTTTTCACAACCCGGGCCCTGGAGGATTTTTGCCCAAATTACCCAATTTGCCCAAATGGCGATCCAGCCCCCCTGCCCCTTCCCTTTGGCCGCAAAATCCGGTCGGACCTGTTCGGCAACCGGGAAACGGGCCTGGCCCGGGAGGCGGACCGCTTGCGCCAAAAACTGGCCCGCATGGGGCTCTTCCTGTTCCGTTCGGACCTGGAGGAAATATTGTCCCGGGGCCGACCCCAAGAGGAGGACCTCCGGGAGCGCGCCCGGCCCCTGCCGTTGGATGGGGAAGCTCCGGTGCGGGGGTTTTCCCCGGAGGAAAGGAGCCGCCTGGATTTTTCCAGGATGGCGGATACCGGACAGGCCGGGGAAGCGGTTGAAGAGGAGGCCACAGAGAACGGCGCGGCATTCTGGTATCCCGAGTGGGCCGAGGAGCTTTCCGACTACCTGCCGGACCACTGCCGGGTCATAGAAACCCCCGGGCCGCTCGGAGACCCGGGGGTTTTCCGGGAGGTCCTGAAAAACCGGCAAGGCCTGGTGAGAAAAATCCGGCAAAGCTTTGGCCTCCTGCGGCCCGAGGGCCTGGAGCTATTGCGGCGCTGGCCGGAAGGCGACGATTTCGACCACCGGGCCCTGGTGGATTACGCCGTGGACGTTAAAAGCGGCCGCACGCCCTCGGAACGGATTTACACCAAGCGGGTGAAGCACAATCGGGATGTGTCCGCGCTCCTGCTGGTGGATCTGTCGGGTTCCACGAAAAACCCGGCCGCCGGGTCGGACAAGAGTGTGCTGCAGGTGGAAAAGGAGGCCATCGTCCTGTTCTGCGAGGCCCTGTCCAGGGTGGGGGACGCCTTTGGGGTGGCGGGGTTTTCCGGGGCCGGGCGGCTCCGGACGGACTTCGTGTGGGTGAAGGATTTCTCTACACCCCTGGACCACGAAGCCAGGGCCCGGATCGCGGGCATGGCGCCCATGCGAAACACCCGCATGGGCGCAGCCATCCGCCACGGCTGCCGGATCCTTTCCGGACGGGAGAGCCGGGTGCGGTTGATGATCCTCTTGTCGGACGGGTTTCCCAACGATCTGGGCTACAAGGGGGAGTATGCGGCGGCGGACGTGCGGGCCGCCGTGCGGGAGGCCCGGGCCGCCGGGGTCCATGTCCACGCCATCACGGTGAACATGTCCGGGGCTCCGGCCCGGCTGGACGCGCTGTACGGAGAAGCCCACCACAACGTGATCTCGGACGTGGGAGAGCTTCCGGAAAAGCTCCCCCGCATCTACCGGGCGCTGACGGCGGGGTAATAAGCTTTGCTGGAACTGCAACAAGTCGGAAATCTACCAAAATAGTCATTCCGGCGTAGGCCGGAATCCAGTTTTTCAAGGTGTCACAAAAAACCCTGGATCCCGGCCTTCGCCGGGATGACG
>JAHJUF010000025.1 GCA_018829095.1 Pseudomonadota bacterium
CGGGGAACCGATTCACGTGGACATTGGCCACGGACATGAAAATGCTGATCTGGAGAACCGGACCGTCAAGATAGGGGCAGTCTTCCACCACGTCGGCGTGGACGATTCGGCCGTCCGCAGGGGACACGATAAGCCTGTCTCCCGTGGGCACCACCCGGTCCGGGTCACGGAAAAACAGGCAGATGGCCGCCGTGAGAGCCAGGAAGAACAACGCGGGCCCTGGCATTCCCAGGAGGGCGAATACCAGGGTGGTGAAGGCGGAACCATAAATGAATGGATAGCCCGCCCGGGCCAGGGGGAAGGCGGTGCGGGCGGGTGGGTCCGCCCAGTCAAAGGGCTTGTCCGGTTTTTCCATGATGCTGGATCGTTTCCAGGGCTGAAAGAAAAAGAAGAGCGTCGAGCACTCTCATCATTCAAGAACCATATAGTCAAACACCTACGGCAACAAGGCCGGGATGTCAATGCTGATGGCCATGCAAAAAAGCCCGAAATTCACCCCATCCGTCATTTCGGCGAAGGCCGGAATCCAGTTATTTCGGTGCGTTAAAAAAGCCCTGGATCCCGGCTCCCCGCCTGTGCGAGGACAGGCGGGGAGCCGGGATGATGACTTTTTGGATCTCCATCAAGGATTTGAATCTCGCAATACCCTGGAGATCCGGCAAATTTCCCAAAGGGTCAAACCCTGTGAAGACGTCTTCCCAAAGAGGCGGACCTCAGCCCGGAAGCGTTTGCCCGGGAAGCTTGGCGTCCGGGGGGCGGACGTACAGGGGCGCCAGTTCCCCGGGCCGGGTGAAACGGTTCTCCCGGAAAAACTCCAGGGCCATTTTCGCCACGGTCCGGGCCTGGATGCGGTGGGCCGCTTCAGGGGCAAACCGGGCCCGGTTTGCCAGGCGCGTCCGGATGGCGTCCCCAAAGGCCAGGGCTCCATCCCCCACGAAAAGGCAGGGGCCCTCCACATCGTCCAACCATTTCCCGGGCTCCAGGGCCAGGGCGGGGTGATCCTGAATCAGGCGTCCGTCTTGTTCCGCGAACCGGGCTACGTAGACCTCGCCCCGCCGGGCGTCCAGCGCAGCCCATACGGGGAGGGAACCGTCCGATGCCTGGCGGGCCAGGACCTCCAGGGTGCCCACTCCGGCCATGGGGATGTCCAGGGCCATGGCCAGGCCATTGGCCACGGCCAAGCCGATACGGATGCCCGTGAAGCTACCCGGCCCCAGGGTGACGGCCACGCCCTCCAGGGCGTTCATGGAGATGCCCGACCGGACCAGGGCCTCGTCCATCGTGGCCAGGAAGTGCCCGGAGTGAGAGCGGGTCCGTACGCCGCAGATCTCAACCGCTAGGCGGTCGTCTTCCGCGATGGCCACGGAGAAGCTGTCCGTGGCCGTGTCCAGGGCCAGGATGTTCACACCGGGCTCACGGGCGGCGATGATTTGGCCGGGCGCTTTTTGGCGGCCGCCCTGGTTTTTTTCTTGGGTTTATTGGCCGGAGCCGGCGGTTTTACCGGCGGCAGGAGGGCAAGCTCGAGTATCTCCTCCACCCGGGAGACGGAGATGAACTTCAACTTCCTCCTGAGCATGGCCGGAAGTTCGGAAAGCTCCTTCCGGTTCTTTTCCGGGATGATGACAGTTTTGATGCCAGCCCGAAGGGCCCCCAGGGCCTTTTCCTTGAGCCCGCCGATGGGGAGCACACGGCCCCGGATGGTGACCTCGCCGGTCATGGCCACGTCGTTCCGCAGGGGCCGATTGGTGAGTACGGAAATCAGGGCACACACCATGGCCACCCCGGCCGAGGGGCCATCCTTGGGGATGGCTCCGGCCGGCGCGTGGATATGGATATCGTGGGTTTCGAAAAATTCCGGATCGCCGCCCCAAAGGTCCAGGTTTGCCCGGGCCCAGGTCAGGGCAGCCCGTGCTGATTCCTGCATGACCTCCCCCAATTGGCCGGTGAGGACCAGTTCCCCCTTGCCTTCCATGATGGAGGTTTCCACATACAGGGGCTCTCCACCCACCTGGGTCCAGGCCAGGCCGGTGGCCAGGCCCACTTGGGGCTCGTCCTGATCCATCTCCGGCAGGTACTTGGGCAGGCCCAGGTACCTGACCAGGCCCGATTCCGTGATCCTTCCCGGGGCGGATTTCCCCTCCGCGATCGTGCGGCTCACCTTGCGGCACAGGGAGCCGATTTCCCGTTCCAGGTTCCGGAGCCCCGCCTCGCAGGTGTACTCGGTGGCCAGCTTGTCCAGGGCCTTGTCGCTCAGGCCGAACTGACCGGGCTTCAGGCCGTTTTCCTCCATTTGTCGGGGGATGAGGTGCTTCTTGGCGATCTGAACCTTTTCCGGGGTGGTGTAACCCGAAAGTTGGATCAGCTCCATGCGGTCCAGGAGCGCCGAGGGGATGGTATCCACCATGTTGGCCGTGGTGATGAACAGCACCTTGGAAAGGTCAAAGGAGAGGTTCAAATAATGATCCGAGAACGCGAAGTTCTGCTCCGGGTCCAGGGCTTCGAGGAGGGCGGATGACGGATCGCCCCGGTAGTCGGCCCCCACCTTGTCGATCTCATCCATCATGAACACGGGATTGTTGGATCCGCAGTGCTTGAGGCCCTGGATGATGCGGCCGGGCAGGGCGCCGATGTACGTGCGGCGGTGGCCCCGGATTTCAGCCTCATCCCGGACCCCTCCCAGGCTCATACGGAAGAACTTGCGGTTCATGGCCCGGGCAATGGACTGGCCCAGGGAGGTCTTGCCCACGCCCGGCGGCCCCACGAAGCAGAGGATGGGTCCCTTCATGCCGGGGTTCAGTTTGCGCACGGCCAGGTATTCCAGGATGCGTTCCTTGACCTTCTCAAGGCCCAGGTGGTCCTCGTCCAGGATCTTCTGGGCCTTTTTCAGGTCCAGGGCGTCCTTGGTGGAGGTTTTCCAGGGAACTTCCACCAGCCAGTCCAGGTAGGTCCGCACCATGGGGGCCTCCCCGGCTTCGGGGTGCATCTGTTCCAGACGGCGGATTTGGCGCAGAGCCTCCTTCTCCGCCTCTTTGGGCATGCGGGCCTTCTTGATTTTCCGGGTGTACTCTTCCACCTCCTGGGTCTTCTCGTCCACTTCCCCCAGTTCCCGGTGGATGGCCCGCATCTGTTCCCGAAGAAAGTAGTCTTTCTGGCTTTTGGAGATTTCGTCCCGGACGTGGGACTGTATCCGGGCCTGCATGGTGGAGAGCTCCACCTCCCGGGACAGGAGTTCGTTGACCCGGTTCAGGCGGCTGATGGGCTCATGGATTTCCAGGAGGGACTGGGCTTCCTCGATCTTCAGGCTCAGGTTGGAAGCCACCAGGTCGGCAAGGCGTCCCGGGTGATCTATTCCATCCAGGATGGTGTTCACCTCGCTGGTGAGTTCGCCCCTCATGCTCAGGATCTTCTCGCAGTACTCCCGCACATTGCGCATGAGGGCCTCCACTTCCATGGAGGTCTCCCCCATCTTTTCCTCGGGGATTTTTTCCACCCGTGACCGGAAATAGGCCTTGTTGCGCAAAAAGGCGGCGGCCCTTCCCTTGACCATGCCCTGGACCAGAATTTTCACACGGCCGTCGGGGAGTTTCAGCACCCGGAGAATCTTGGCCACCACCCCGACACGGTAAATCTGGTCCACCTTGGGGTTCTCCACGGTGGCGTCCTTCTGGGTGGCCAGGAACAGGAAACGGTCCTGGCTCATGGATGCGTCCACAGCCCGGACGGATTTGTCCCGGCCCACGAAAAGGGGCACGATCATGTGAGTGAACACCACCACGTCCCGCACCGGAAGAACGGGCAGGGTGGGAGGAATTTCTATGGATTCCTCGTCGTCCTCCAAAAGGCCGACCAGGTCATCGGTATCCGTCTGGGCCATGATTTCTCCAAAAATGGAAGACCCCCG
>JAHJUF010000026.1 GCA_018829095.1 Pseudomonadota bacterium
CCTGGATCCCGGCCTTCGCCGGGATGACGACTTGTTGCAGGGCCATCACCCTTGACACGCCCTGGGATTTCTGCCACGCTTTCTCTGTAACATCCCATCCAAAGCTGAAAAAGGAATGGGTTCCCCCAAAAATCCACACGCCCGCTACCCCCGGAGAATTTTTGCATCACGGGAAGGCAGGATGTGGAATGTGGCATAATCTAAACGATTTTGGCCAGTTTGGTGGACCACAAGATATGGTTGTTATCCCCTCCTGGGAAAAATTTTTCCAAGCCCGTTTTTCCTGCTGCTCATTCCCATGAAAAAAAACGCCCAACGATTCCCTGTTGCTGCACTGGACGGACAGGTGTAGAAGCAGAATCCCTTTCCGAAGCCTTGCCTGGCCCCTCCTTCGGAAAGGCCCCGGGAGGCAGTCATGGGAAAGCCCCGCAGGCGGGTATTTCGGATCTCCGTGGTTCTCTTCTCCACGCTTCTCTGGTTCGCCGCTTCCGCTGAAACCGCCCTGGCCGGTCCGGGGGACATCAACGGGGACGGGACCCTGGCCTTGTCGGACGCGGTGATGGCCCTCCAGGTTTCGGCGGGCCTGACGCCTTCGGGAACCGTCCACGGGGAGGCGGACGCCAACGGGGACGGAGCCATCGGAATGGCGGACGCCCTCGCGGTCCTGCAGAGCCTCCTGGGGACGAGGTGCCTTTCGGATTGCCCGTTATCGCTTGTCGCCCTGGGCGCGGACAACGCCATGCCCATGGGGCTGCTCACCGTGAACGGATACGGGTTCGAAGGGCAACTGTCCGTGCTCTTTTCGGACGGGGACCGGTTTTCGGCCAACATCCCGGTCATAGATGCCACGGCCAACACCCTCCTGGTGGCCGTGCCCCCCTTTGTGGACACGGAAAGCGGCTCCATCGGCTCGGGCACAGTGAGCGTGCGGGTGATCCGGTACACGGCCCAGGGCGCGGAAGCGTCCAACGCGGTCGAGGGCCTCAGGATCGCGGGCATCCCGGTGCCCGTGACTCCGCCCGGGGCGCTCTCCCTGGCCTTCCTCCAGGCGAACATCGCGGTGGCGGCAACACTTGGGAACGATATCCAGGGCAGTTCCCTGGACACGCCGGCCCTGAATGACGCGCTGGCCAATCAGGCCATGGCCCTGGCCACTATCCTGGAAAAACTGCAGGACGTGGCGGATAACCCAGGGCATACCTACGAGATCGGCCAGATCGGGGATGATCCCGTCATTGTGAGGCAGGCGGACCTGGAGCTTTCGGACCGCATGGTCCTGGGGTTACTTCTTGCCCTATCCGGGGAAACACCAAACCTTGCCAAGACGAGCACCCCCGGAAAACTCCCTGCCGACACAAAAACCGAGTCCTCCGGCGGCTGCGTGGGAACCCAGGCAGCCAGCCTGGCCCAGGCGGCCATGAACAACCCCAATGCCCAACTGATCCCCCTTGCCCAGGAACTGGTCTATGCCCCCAGGCTGAACATTGGCTGCCAGATCGCTTACGCCATCAAAACCACCCTGCAGGTTATTGGGGGGTCCGCAGCCCTTGCGGGAGGCTTGCTGGGGGCCGCGGGGGTGGAAACGATGGCCCTGCTCCGTTCGGGGGCCGCGGTGCTTTCCGTAACAGCGGAAACCTCTCTGGGGGAGATGGCGGTGGGAGGGGCCCTATCCCAGACCACTGAGGGCGCGAAACAGATGGTTCAGGACGGGATGGATACCCTCAATGACTTCATCTATCTCCCCCTGAAGGGGCTCAGCCACGAGTGGTTTCCGTTCCTAACGAATCTCGCCATTGCCGGCCTGGGCGCCTACTCCCTGGACAAGGCTTTCACCAACGCGCCTCCCCGGGGCGACGGAAGGGATTATTCCGTGAACATAGGGACTTCGGGAACCGGTGCGGGCGCCACCGCCCTGGTTCCTCCAGGGCCGCATTTTGCGCCTGAAACCGTCGTTGTGCCGTACGCCGGACCCGATTCCTCGTCCATTTTTTCCGGTTGGACCGGCTGCGACGCCAGTGAGAACGGCCTGTGCTTCCTGCTCATGAATGCCGACAAGACGGTTTCGGCCCTTTTCGACCCTTCCAGCACCACCACCACCTCAACGAGCACCACCACCTCAACGACCACCACGACAACGACCACCACATCGAGCACCTCAACGACGCCAACAACATCCATCCCTACGACCACGACGACCACGACGATTTATGAATGCGATACCTGGCACTGCTACAATGACTGCTGGAACGCCTATTTACAGTGTTATGACAACTGTCCTTCGGAGCCGGCTTCCGCAGCAGGTCAGTGTATGAGCGTATGCGACCACGTTTACTGGAATTGCCCTTCGTACACGGACCCAGAAACCTGTGAATGCACTCAATACTGATGCCACTTTAAAAACAAGGGTTGCCATGGCTCTCATCCATCCCGGGTGCCACCCAATGCCGTTGGCTTAAGGCGAGGATGCCGAAATCAGTGGGTTCCAGGCTCATCAGGCAGAAGCTCAACACCCTGTGAACATTGAGCCGAAGCTATCTCGTCGGTCCTGAAAAAGAGTTTACCCATTGAAATTGCTTGATAAAAATACATATTTGTGGTAACGGAATTTGCAGGATTCGGGTTGTTTTTCTTCCAGAACCTTGCAGATTTCGGATGAGAAATTCAATGAAACCAAGGCGGCCTTCCATTGAGGACAGGCAGGGGGATTGGTTTCGGGTGGAGCTTTGCCGGATCGTCGATCCCGGGCATCCGATGGTCAAGCTGGCCCAGGCGGTGGACTGGGACCGGATGGACGAGGTGTTCGGGGCGACGTTTTGCCCGGACAATGGGCGTCCCGGGGTCAGCACGCGGCTGATGGTGTCGCTCCACTTCCTCAAGTACACCCACAATGCCAGCGATGAGCAGGTGGTGGCGGCGTGGACCGAGAACCCGTACTGGCAGGTTCTGTCCGGGATGAAGTGGTTTGAGCACGAGCCGCCCATCGATCCTTCGAGCATGACCTGGTGGCGCAAGCGGGTCGGCGAGGCGGGCGCGGAAGAGCTTTTGAAGGAGAGCATCCAGGCGGGCTTGAAGATGGACGCGGTCAAGACGTTCCAGCTAAAACGCGTGAACGTGGACACCACGGTCCAGGAGAAGGACATCCGATTCCCCACCGACGCCCGGCTCTATGACCGCGCCCGGGTGCGCCTGGTGAAGGCGGCGAAGGATCGCGGGATCGTCTTGCGGCAAAGCTACGCGCGCAAGGGCAAGGCCCTGGTCATCATGCAGGGGCACTACTCCCACGCGCGGCAGATGAAGCGGGCAGCGCGCTGCACCCGGCAGCTGAAGACCTTCCTGGGGCGCGTGATCCGGGACATCGAGCGCAAAGACCCAAACCCAGACCCCGAGTTGCTGTCCCTGCTGGACATCGCCCGGCGCATCCACGCACGTCAGCGCAAGGACAAGAACAAGGTCTACAGCGTCCACGCGCCGGAGGTGGAGTGCATCAGCAAGGGCAAGGCTCACAAGCGTTACGAGTTCGGTTGCAAGGTGAGCGTAGCGGCGACGAGCAGGGGCGGTTGGTTCGTGGGGGCCATGGCGCTCCACGGCAACCCGTATGACGGGCACACCCTGGACCGCGCCCTGTCCCAGGTGGAACGGATTGCCCGACAACCCGAGCACGTCTTCGTGGACATGGGCTACCGGGGCCACGGCTACGAGGGAGACGTGGAGGTCCACGTGGACAAGCGGCGAAGAGGGCGCACCGCGAAAAGCCTTTGGCGCTGGATGAAACGCCGGGCGGCGATCGAGCCCGGGATCGGGCACCTGAAGCAGGAACACCCCAATGCCGTTGACTTAAGGCTATTTCCTGGCCCATTTGCCGGTGCGACTTCTTGATTTTCTTGGGAAAACTCGTCCTGGACGTTTTTTGTACCTTTTCCAGGAGATTTCCGCAAGGCAGTCTTTGAGGAGGGCCAGGGCCTGGGATTGGCTCCGGGCGGTCAGCAGGCGGTCCAGGAAGCGGGAGGTGGCGTGGAAGGCGGCTTGCTGGGCGATTTCTGAGGGCAAAAACCCATGGGCCAGGGCCGACTCCATGATGAGAATGCGCGCCAGCAGGCAGTAGAGGTGCACAGCCGCGATCTCCTGGTC
>JAHJUF010000169.1 GCA_018829095.1 Pseudomonadota bacterium
CACGTTGTCGTGCCAGAGGGTTCCGTCCCTCCGGACCAGGCCGAACAGGGTGGAAGTGCCCGGGCTCCGCAGTTCCGTGACCAGGGTGCGGTTTTCCGCGTCCGCCCTGTTGACGATGGCCCCCAGGCCCGAGGCGACATACCAGCCTGCCGTGGAGCCGTCCTCGAAGTCCCGGGCCACGGCGGGCACGGAGTCCGCATCCGCCGGGTCCGATCCGGCGTTCACCTCCACGCCGTCGGAAAACCCGTCGTTGTCGCTGTCCGTGTCCAGCAGGTTCACGCTTCCGTCGAGGTCCGGGTTGGCGTTCCAGTCCACGCCCCAGATGGCGGCTTCCGGCCCGTCGTTCAGGCCGTCGTCATCCGTGTCCGCATCGTAGCGGTTGGTCCCGTAGGTGGCGAGTTCCTCGGCGTCCGTAAGGCCGTCGTAGTCCGAATCCCAGCCCACGGGGATGGCGGCCAGGAGAGAGATGTCGTCGATGCGGATGCTGGTGGCCCGGACGCAGAAACGCTTCACGGCGGTGATGGTGTTGCCCGGCTCGGCCTCGTCCAGGTCGGCGGCCAGGTCCCGGACGAATGTGGACCACTGGCCGTTGCTGTAGTTGTAGGAAATGCCGTGGTGGATGTAGGCGCCCTGGAGCAGCTTGTCCGCGTCGTTGGGGGTGTAGTACAGCCTCCGCGGGCCCGCCACGGTGTCCACTTCCACGTAGAAGTAGAGCAGCCCCTGGGGCTTCATGCTCCACTGGAGCACGGTGTTGGTTTCGGCCAGGTCTGCGCCGCCCACATCGGCCAGGGCGAACCAGGTGTCCATGGTGGCAGCCCGAAGCTCGATGACCCTGTCCCCCTCGTCCGGGTCCAGGACGTTTTGCATCATCGCGATGTTGGGGTCTATCATGACGTACCAGTCCCCCAGGGTGCCGTCCTCAAAGTCCCAGGTGGTCCCGGCGGCCACGGCGTCGGGATCGTTGACGCCCCAGCAGACCAGGCTGCCGGTGTCCCCGCCCCAGTCGTCATCAAGGTCCAGGGTCCAAACGCCGTCCAGGGGCTCCCCCACAAAGACGGACAGGTCCACCACGATACCGCCCGGGATGTTCCAGGCCCCAGGCGCACAGCAAGGCAAATCGTGATCCAGGATCTGCACCGTGGTCCCGGAGGGGGAGGTGAGCCATGCCAGAAAATCCGGGGGGCAGGTATGGTTGAGCTCGATATCCACGTTCAGGGAAGCGGTAACCAGGGCCCCCGTGCCCACGAAGGTGACGGTGGACTGGAAGCTGCCCAAATCGGGGATGAACTGGTTGGGGCAGGTGCTTTCGGAGAATCCGAGAGGCGGCCCACCGTCTGGAATGGCCGCCGCCGGGGTCGCCAGGCACAAAGCGGCCAGGAGGGTGAAAAGACACAACAGGCACTTTTTCATCGAAGGGCTCCTTTCGGGGCTTGGCCCCATGGGTAACTCGTTCGGGTCGGTTACGGCTTTTCGAGCGTCTCGCGGTTGATGGGGATAGTCAGGCTGAGAAATGCCGTGGAACCAGGGATGGAGGCTTTTCGGCCCCTGGAGGACAACCCACCCAAAGAATCATGCAGTTTGCCCGGGGGGGAAAATCACGAGCCCCGCTATTTTCAAAATTACGCATAGTTTCCCTTAGATTCTCTTGGGATGAAAAGCAAGGAAGAAGGAAGCGGAGGGCCAAAAATGGGACTTGAGTATGAGAGGATTCTGATGGCCGTGAGGCGGGACGGGAAGAATTCGGCTCCGGCCTTTCCGGCCCAAAAAGAAAGGGGGAGGGCCCCGAAGCCTGGAGCCCTCCCCTGTTCCTGCGGATGACGCCCCCCGGCCTGGCCAGGGGACGGAATTTCTGTCCTTAATGCAGGCCGCCCGAAAGATTCACGTTGTCGAAATAGCCCGCGCCCCGGAAGAGGATCTGGTTCACTTCCAGGAGGTTGTTTCCCGGCTCGGCGCTGGAAATGTCGGCGGCGATGTCCCGGGTGAAGCTTTGCCACGTGCCGTCCTTGGAGGCAACCCCCAGGCCGAAGCGGAGGTACTCGCCGGACTTGCCGTAGTCCACGTCGCTGGGCGTGTAGTACAGGTACCGGTGGCCCAGGTCCGTCTCCACGTCCACGTACAGGTAGTACGTGGAGGAGACCTTCATGTCCCAGTCCAGGGTGTCCTGGACGTTGTTGTGCCACAGGGTTCCGTCCGCGTTCTTCAGGCCGAAGAGCGTGGAGGTGGTGCCTATAAGCCGGATGGCCCTGCCCTCGTTGTCCTCCACGTTCCGGATGGCCCCCGTGCCCGAAGCCACGTACCAGCCGCCCGTGCCGCCATCCTCCCATCCATAGGATACCGCCGGGATGGAGTCGGCGTCCGCCGGGTCCGATCCGGCCGCCACCTCGGTGCCGTCGTTGAAACCGTCGTCGTCGCTGTCCGTGTCCAGGATGTTCACGGCGCCGTCGCCGTCCGGGTTGGCTCCCCAGTTCCCGCCCCAGAAGGCGGCCTCGGGCCCGTCGTTCAAGCCGTCGTCATCCGTGTCCGCGTCATAGAGGCCGGTCCCGTAGGTGTCCCGTTCCTCCAGGTCGGTCAGGCCGTCGTTGTCCGAGTCGAAGTCCGCAGGAATGGCGGCCAAAAGCGAGATGTCGTCGATGCGGACGCTGGTGCCCCGGACGTAGAAGCGGTCCACGGTGTTGATGGTGTTGCCCGGCTCGGCCTCGTCCAGGTCCGCGGCCAGGTCCCGGACAAAGGTGGACCATACGCCATAGGTGGTGTTGTAGGCCAGGCCGTGGTGGACGTAGGCGTTCTGGAGGAGCCCGTCGGAGGAGGAGGATGTGTAGTACAGGCGCCTCATGCCCGCCGGGGTGTCCACCTCCACGTAGAAGTAGAACATGCCCTGGGGCTTCATGCTCCACCGGAGCACGGTGTTGGTCTCCCCCAGGTCCGCGCCCCCCGGGCCCGCCATGCAGAACCAGGTGTCCAGGGTGTTGGACCTCATTTCGATGACGTCATCCCCCTGGTCCGGGTCCAGGACGTTTTGCAGCACCGTGAGGAGGGGCCTGGACGAGATGCTCCAGTCTCCCGTGGTGCCGTCCTCGAAGTCCCAGGTGGTCCCGCCGGCCACGGCGTCGGGGTCGTTGACGCCCCAGCAGACCAGGTTGCCTTGGTCCCCACCCCAATCATCATCAAGGTCCAGGGTCCAGACGCCGTCCAGGGGCTCCCCGATGAAGGCGGAAAGGTCCACCACGAGGTCGCCGGGGATGTTCCAGGCCCCAGGCGCACAGCAAGGCAAATCGTGGTCCAGGATCTGCACCGTGGTCCCGGAGGGGGAGGTGAGCCAGGCAAGGAAATCCGGCGGGCAGGTATGGTTGAGCTGGATGTCCACGTTCAGGGAAGCGGTAACCGTAGCGCCCGTGCCCACGAAGGTGACGGTGGACTGATAGGTGCCCTCATCGGGGATGAAATGATCGGGGCAGGTGCTTTCGGAGAACCCGGCGGGAGCGGCGGCCGCCGGGAGGGCCAGGCACAAAGCAACCAGGAGGGTGAAAAGGCAAAGCAGGGGTTTTTTCATCGAAGGATTCCTTTCGGGGCTTGGCCCCATGGGTAACGTGCCGGGGTTGATCAGGGAGATTCGAGCCTCTTGCTGCGGAGAAGGGGGTCAGGTTGAAAAATGCCACGGAGCCAGGGATGGAGGCCTCCCCCACCTGGAGGACAAACCCCCACGGAATCATGCCGTCTGCCTGGGAGAAAAACCGCAGACCCCGCTATCTTCATGGAATAAGCCGATTTTTATTTAGATTCGTTTGAAATGAAAAGCAAGGAAGAAGGGAGCGGAGGGCCAAAATGGGACTTGCGTATGAGAAAAACCCCATTTGTCCCAAAAAGGAAGGGGAGGACTCCCGCAAAACGGGAACCCTCCCCTTTTTTTCAACCCAAAACAGGCCAGCACACGAGCCGGAAGGCCGGACGCGGGCCTAGGAGCCTATTTGCCGTCGATGATGGCCAGGGCCTCTTCGCGGTAGGAGTTCATGACGTAGGGGATGCCCGTGACCTTGGCGCACTCCTCGGTCAGGGAGAACAGGTCGTTTCTCACGATGAGGTCGCTGCGCCATTTGCGCGCGCCGGCCATGAGCTGCTGGAGGCCCACCTGGAGCTTCTGGGAGGCGCTGAAAAGGCCCAGCGCGCCCAGGGGCATCTTGTCGGCTTCCTTGCCGAACTTCTCCTTGAGTTCCTCGTAGCACACGAAGATCTCTTCCTTCTTGGTCCCGAACTTGGAAACCGTGGCCGGCAGGCCGCCGTCCTCGCCCTTGAGCCAGTTTTCGATGTTCTTGCCCACCATGCCCGGGATCATGAGCGCGCGGCCCATGCACACGGCCTTGGCGTAGGGAGCGCCCAGGGCCAGGGCCTTGAAAATGTGGTCCTCGGAGGAGAATCCGCCGGCAAATGCGATGTCCGGCACCCAGGCGCCATTGGCCGCCAGGCGGCTGCACAACTCGTAGGCCATGCTGTGAAGGTAGATGGCGGGCACGCCCCACTCGCACATCATGCGCCAGGGGCTCATGCCCGTGCCGCCGGGAGCGCCGTCAATGGTCAGGAGGTCGATCTTGGCGTCACTGGACCACTTGATGGCCATGGCCAGCTCCCGCATGGGATAGGCGCCGGTCTTCAGGGTCACGCGTTTGGCTCCCAGCATGCGGAGACGCTGGACCTCGTTCATGAAGCCCTGCTGGTCCACGAAGCCCAGGCGGCTGTGGCGCTCGAACTCCTTGATGGCCCCGTCCTTGAAAGCGGCCTGGTTGGCCTTGCTCGTGGGGTCCGGGGTCACGATGTAGCCGCGTTTCTTCAATTCCTGGGCCCGCTCCAGAGTGTTGACCTTGATCTCGCCGCCGATGCATTTGGCGCCCTGGCCCCACTTCAGCTCGATGGTTTCCACGCCCAGCTTGTCGATGACGTACTCGGCCACGCCAAGACGGGTGTCCTCCACGTTCATCTGCACCAGGATGTCGCCGTAGCCCTCATGATACTTGCGGTAAAGCTCCACGCGGCGCTTCATGTCCGGGGCGCTTTTCACCTTGCCGTTCTTGTCGAACTCCAGTTGGGGATCGATGCCGCAGACGTTCTCGCCGCACACCAGGGAGATGCCCGTGATGGCCGCGCCGATGGCGAAATGCTCCCAGTTCTTCCGGGCGATCTCGGTGGAACCCAGCGCGCCGGTGAACATGGGGATCTTCATTTTCACCTTGTTGGTGACGCCGAAAGAGCACTCCGTGGAGACGGCCGGGAAGGTGGCGTGGTCCGGGTCGGCGTAGCAGCCCGCCGCGCCCAGGGCGTAGCCGTTGATGTTCAGGTGGGAGTAGTCCACCGGGTAGTCCTTGTCTGCGCCGGCCGTGATGTCGCCGTAGGGGCCGGGGTACAGGAGTTCACGGCCCCGGAAGGTGGCCTTGAACATGTCGCAGTTGCCCTTGCATCCGTCCATGCAGCGGGAGCAGATGCCGGACTGGGGCGCCACGTTCCGGGAGCGGTTCTTGGTCTGGAGGGCCTCGTTGGAGTTGGGCTGGCACAGGTTCATCGTCTTTTCTCTCCTTCTTTTGGGGTCCGAGCCCCCTTGGGATGGGGCAAAAAAAAAGTCCGCTCCTGCCGGCCGGAAAAGCCGGTGGGGAAGCGGACGTCGTCGTCGAATAGGTAATACGCCTTTGTATTACTCTGGCTGTTGCGCAGACGTTATATCCCAGCCTGGCTTATGTCAAGGGTTATCTGTTCAGCCACAAAAAAATCATGGCCGGAAAGTTCAGTCAGACCGTTGTTCAACCAGCCGGTTGAATTTTGCATTGGGTTTCGGCCCATGGTATGCTAAAAGATTGTGTCTTTCCGCTCAAATCCCCCATGGGGCGTCCCTGGACCCGGCCGGCAACCGCCCGGCCCCCGGAGGCTGGTTGAAACGGTTTTTCCAGAAGCTCGATTACCGGATCTGGCTCCGGTATGTGGTGGACCACCCGACCCTGGTGATCCTCTCCATCCTTCTTGTCACCGTCCTTTTGGGATTCAAGATCCCCACCTTAAAAATCCGCGCCTCGGTCTATGAAGTCTCGGTGAAGAACTCGGTGGAGAACCGCAACTACCAGCGGTTTTTGAAGGAGTTCGGCAGCGGGGAGTTCATCGAGGTGATGATGAGGGCGGAGAACATCTTCGACCCCGCCTCCTTTGCCAAGCTGACCCGCCTGTCCAAGAAGCTGTCCGCCCTCCACGGGGTCATCCAAACCGTGAGTCTGCCCGAGATCAAAGACCAGATGGACCTCCTGGACGAGTGGTCCCTGGCGGAGTTCGAGGCCAAGATCGCCCCGGCCGACCTCTTCGAAAGAAACATCATCAGCCGGGACAGGAAGAGCTCGGCCATCATCCTCATCCTCCGGGACATTCACCAGGAGGAGGAGGTGGTGGACGCCGTGGACAAAATCCTCTCCGATGAGGCCGAGGAAGGCTATTACCTCTACCAAATCGGCATGCCCCTGGTGTCCCAGGCGCTGATCCGGAGCATCCGGAAGGATTTCTCCTTCCTTCCCCTCCTGGCCCTGGCCCTCATGGTGGGGGTCCTAGTGACCCTGTTCCGGTCCTGGCGGATGGTGATCCCGCCGTTGTCCTGCATTGTGACGGCCCTGGCCTGGACCTTCGGGGTCATGGCGTGGACGGACAAGCCGGTATCGGCCCTGTCCCTCATCGTGCCCATCTTCATCCTGGCCGTGGGCACGGCCTACTGCCTCCACGTGCTGGCCGAATACCAGGAGGAGGCCAAGACCGCCGGGAACTCCGCCGAGGCCGCCTATTCAGCCATGCGGCACCTGAGGCTTCCCACCGTGCTGGCCGTGGTCACGACCTTGATCGGCTTTTCGGTCCTCCTGATGAACCGGACCGAGGCCATCCGGGCCTTCGCCACCCCCGCCTGCGTGGGCATGGCTTCCCTGATGGTGCTCATCCTGTTCCTCTTCCCGGCCATCCTGGCCCTCCTGCCCCTGCCCAAGATCCAGACCAGGAAGCGGGGCAGCCTGGTGGACGGGTTGCTCCGCAAGATCATCGCGGCCAACCTGAAGTACCGGAAGACCACGCTGACCGTCCTGGCCCTGGTGGCCCTGGCTGCGGCCCTGGGCATCCCCCGCATCCGCCTGGAGACCAACCCCACCACCTATTTCAAAAAATCCGTGCCCGTGACCCAGCACTTCCACGATGTGTACCAGGACATGAGCGGGAGCTTCCCCGTGAACATCGTGGTGGACAGCGGCCGGCCCGGGTATTTCCTGAAACCCGAGAACCTGGCCAAAATGGCCCACCTCCAAGAATACCTGGTCTCCATCGACGGCATCGACAAGACCATCTCTTTCGCGGACTACATGAAGCTCATCCGCTACTCGGCCAACGACTGGGAAAAGGTCTACTACGCCCTTCCGGAAACCGAGACCGAGGGTTCCTACCTCACCAGCCTGTACCAGATGATGCTGGGGCCGGAGATGGCCAACCGTTTCATCACGCCGGACTATTCCAAGGCCAACATCTTCATGCTCACCCACATGGCCAGCTCCAGCGACTGGCTGGCTGCGGAAAGCCGGATCGAAAACTACTGGCGCACCCACTACGCCGGGGACTTCGATCTCACCCCCACCAGCATGGGCGTGGTGGTGGCCCATTCCAACAAAACGGTGACCCTGGGCCTGGTGAGGAGCCTTTTCTATACGGTGGGCATCGTGCTGGCGATCATGTTCATCCTGTTCATGTCCGCCAAGGCGGCCCTGGTGACGCTTCTGCCCAACCTGTTCCCGGTCCTCATCAGTTTTGCGGTCATGGGATGGATGGGGATCGAGCTTTCCATGACCACGGGCGTCATCGCCACCATCGCCATCGGGCTCGCCATCGACGACACCATCCACTACATGGTGCGCTACAACCGCGAGTTCCGGCGGGACCTGGACGAACGCCGGGCCCTGACAGCCACCCTCTCCTCCGTGGGCCGCCCCATGGTGTTCACGACCATCACCATCGTCCTGGGATTTTCCGTCCTCACCTTCTCGGACTTCGTGCCCACGGCCACCTTCGGCGGCCTCATGATCGTCACCATGGTCTCCGCCCTGGTGGGAGACACTCTGCTCCTGCCCTCCTTCATGCTCCGGGTGGAGCTGGTGACCATCTGGGACCTCCTGCGGGTGAAGCTGGGAAAGGACCCGGTAAAGGGATTCCCCTTGTTCTCGGGCCTTTCCCGCCCCCAGATCCACTCCCTTCTCCTGGCCAGCGCCATCAAGGAGTTCCCCGGGGGGGAAATCAACCTGCCCGAAGTCGCCAACGGAGCCTCCATCTGGGCGGTGGTTTCCGGGGAGGTGGTCATGTTCCACACCATGGTCGGCGAACGGGACAGCACCCTCCACGGGTCGCGCGTCCGCATCGCCACCCTGGGGCCCGGCGATGTCATCGGAGAGACGGGCTCCGACTCCTGGCACGGCACCACCATCACCCTCATGGCCCGGAGCCGCACGGAACTCCTCCAGATCAACGCCCGGGTCATCCGGCGCCTCCAGTGGCTCTATCCCCCCACAGCCAACAAGTTCATCTACAACCTCATCAGCGTAATCTCCAGCCGTCTGAAGCAGACCACAGAGGTCCTGGCCGGCCCCGGCTACCTGGACGATGTCACGGGGCTGGCCAACCGGCCCACCTTCACCCAGACCCTGGTGAAGGAGCTGTCCCGGGCCGCGCGCTACGGCCACCCGATCTCCGTCCTGGTGGTGGAGATCGCCAACCTGAAGGACATCAACGTCCGGGAAGGCTTCCACACGGGCGACCGGGTCCTGGCCCTGGCCGCGAAACTCATGGCCCCCCAGATCCGGGGATTCGACACCATGTGCCGCCTGGACGAAAGCCGTTTCGCCCTCCTCCTGATCCGCACCGGGCCCCAGGAGACCGATATCATCCTTTCCCGCCTCCTTTCGGCCCTGGAAAACGACCGGACCCCGGAAAGCACCATCCACTGGGAGATTCGGTCCGGAGCTGCGGTGTACGAGGGAGGCGAGGAGGAAACAGCGGAAAGCCTCCTGGAAAGAGCCATCCTAACCCTGGAAGCGGACGGCCAGCCCGGTCAGCCCGGGAACGACCGGAACCGGGGGGACGCATGAGAACAGGCTGCCAGGAGACCACCGGCCGCCGGAAGGCAGTCCGAACCTTGCCACCTGCCAGACATGCCATGAAAATCTGGATCGCGGCGGCCGTGCTCTTCGCGGCCACCAGCCTTTGGGCCTACGACTTCACGGACGCCATCCGGGACGCCTCCCCAGGCGAAACCGGGGTCCGGAACGCCCAGGCCGTGACGGCCCTGGTCCAGAAGGTGCGGACCCAAAGCCGGGCCAACGCGAAGGTCGGGGAGCTTCTGGGCTTCATGTGGGAGTCGATCCGGCGGTTCGATTTCCGGGAGCTTTATGAAAGCCGCTACTTGGGAGCCATGCCCCAAGGCTACCGGGGGTTCTACTTCACGGGCACCAGCCTCCCCGAGTCCTACGATTTCGCCCTCACCGGACCTGAGGGTTTCGTCCGGCGACTTCCAAGTTTCGGCAGCTTCAATGCCCGGTTCGGACTGCGGAAGAACGATGAAAGCCTGGTGGGCGGACGGTCCTTTTCCACCCAGATGGAAATGGTGGCCCAGTCCGGGGACCTGGCCTTTGACTACCTTTTGTCCCTGCTCACCGGCGCCCTGCGGGTCCTGGACCCGAAAAACACCCGGACCCTGTCGTCCGGGCTGGCCGGAGGCGATGGGGGAGCGGGCGTTTCCCAGGCCTTTGCCCGCTCGTTTCCCGGGTTTTGCCAGGTCCTTTCCCCCTATGTACACATCCGGACGGTGCTGGAACGGGAAAGCCACCCGGCCGGGGAATACTCCCGGTTCTCCATGGCCGTGGGCTTCCGGGAAGAGGCCCTGGCCCGGGACTACCCCCTGGCCGCCGCCCACCTGAAGAGGCTGAGGGATCTGGCGGAAATCCAGGGCGCCTGGACCTCCACCCTGGGCCATGTCATTGCCAACTTCGCCCTCCGAACCCAGGGGGACATGCTGGTCCTGTCCTTCTGCACCCGGGATGGAATGATCGTGCCCCGGACCGCTGAGGGGACTCCCGTCTTTGACGAAGCCTTCTTTCCGGACCGGATCCTGGACTACCCCTTCCGGGTGTCCCTGGACATGGTGAACCACGCCCGGGGACTCATCTTTGACACCGAGGACTTCATCGTCCGGGCCCAGTTCACAAGGAAAAAGGGCGGGGGCAACCTGGCCTTCCGGCTGGGGGACGTCCATAGGACCCGGGTCACGGGCCGGATGTACAACATCGTGCCCGCCTGGCTGGTGAACCTCCTGATCCCCAGCAACATGGAACAACTGGTGGACGATTTCCACCGGGTGGCTGCCAGCGCCAACGGAGGGGAAGGGTCCTTTATCTCCCTCCTGTGGACCGGAGAGGTTCACGAGCGGAAAATGATCCTCCAGGCCAAAAGCGAGATCGTGGACAACTTCTTCATCCGTTTCCTCTTCGGCGCCCTTCGGGAAAACTTCGAAACAAACCCGGAATCCGCCGCCCAGATCCACGGCCTGTTCACCCGGGCCCTGGACGCCCTCCTGGCGGACCTGGACCACCTGGAGGGTTCTTAGCCCTGGCGGGCCCGCCGCCCAGGTCTCGCTTTTTCTTGACGAATCCCCAGACTTTGGGCAACCTGTCAGCCTGGAGTCCCGGAAATGGCACCGGGGCCCGGGATTCGCTCCTTCCCCCAATCGCGCGGGCTTGGCATGGCCTTTTCCCCGGACATAGACCGCTTAAACCAGATCGGCATCGCCCTTTCCTCGGAAACGAACATCGACCGGCTCCTGGACCTCATCGTCACCGAGGCGCGCGGCTTCACCCGGGCCGACGCGGGCAGCCTCTACACCCTGGAGGAGGACCACCTCCTCTTCCGCATCGCCCAGAACGACACCCTGGACTCCCGGGCCGGGGGGCCCTCCCGTTTCAAGCCCATCCCCATCCCCCTGGACACCCGGAGCATCGCGGGATACGTGGCCCTGACCGGCGGGG